>NZ_JBPCPN010000029.1:0-102141 GCF_050999135.1 Candidatus Dormiibacter sp.
CCAGCAACCCACTGGCAGACTGGAAAGCAGACTCGCAACCGTTGGGAGGTGTTCCAGGGCCTGCGGTCGTGGCTGCTGCTGATCGGGTTCGTGTTCACGAGCGTCGGGTTCGCGTTGGGGTAGGCACTGGCACGACGCGGAGAGGGGCCGACCCTGGGTCCCTGGGCGGTCGAGATCCAAGATGACAGCGCCCCGCCAGCATCGCCATTGAACGATAGGAGCGGGCAAATGAGGATCCTCGTCGGCGGCGCCAGGGGCGGGCTCGGTCAGGACTTCGTCGCCGACGCGGTCGCTCGCAGCCACGAGACTGCCGCCCTCCTGCGCGACCCGGCGCGTGTCACGTTTTCGGAAGCGGTTGAAATCGTCCGGGGCGACGTCCTCGATCTCTCCTCGCTCACACCGGCGGTCGTCGGGCGCGAGGCGGTGATTTGTGCGCTCGGCACCCCTAGCCCGCGCCGCTCGAGCACGCTGTTGAGCGTGGGACCCGGAACCTCGTGGCCACGATGAGCCAGAAGGGCGCGTCCGGCGGCTGGTCTGCGTCACTTTGCTGGGCACCGGATCCAGTCGAGCGAACGCCTCCTTCTTCTACCGCGAGGCGACCTTGCGGGTGCTGGCACCAATCCTTCCCGACAAGGAGGCGTAGGAGCAAGCGGTGCGCGCCAGCGACTCGAATGGATCGTGGTGAGACCTCCGCGGTTCGTTTTAGGGAAGCCACGACGCAGCATCCGTGTGATCCGCGAAGGCGAGCGGGGACGTCTGGACCACCAGCTCAGGCACAAAGGCGAACGACTCATCGTCGACGCGCGATACCATGCGCGCCAATGGATGCTGGCCTTCGTGGTCCGAGCCGCACGGCGCTGATGGCCGCGATGGGGCGCGCGCTTCATCGCGACGGTCCACCGCCTCATGTCCTCGACGACTGGATGGCGGCCGATCTCGCCGGGGAAGAGGGCCGTGCGATCCTCGCCAGCATGCTGGCGAACGCCCCAGCCGATCGCATGCACGCCTTTCAAGCGTGGAGTGCGGTGCGCTCCAGGTTCGTCGAAGACTTCGTCGAGAGCGCCGTCGTCGCCGGTATCAGTCATCGCGCGCTGCGCACCGGGGACACTCGCCGTCTCAGCCATGACCAGCCCCCCAACGTGCTCGACGAGAACGGTCGCGGTCTCCTCGCCGAAGTCAGCGGGACTGCGGCGAAATACGGAGAGCCGTTCATCAGCCTCTTCCGACGAGATCAGATAGAGCAACTGCTCGTCGAGCACGGGTTCGACAGCGTCGTGCACTTCGGTGCGGAGGAGGCGGTGAGCCGCTACTTCGGCGGCAAGGACGTGGGCGTGCCCGACGTTCAGCGGTTGGTCACCGCCGCCGTCGCCGGGTGACAATCCCGGAGGCGCCGGGAAGGGCACCAGCACAGCGTGCTCCAACGCACGGTCGGCCGACCTCGCCTGCAGATGGGCGACTGCATCGTCCTCGCGGCCATGGCTCAGCGGTTGTCGCGTTCGGCCTGGCGGTCGCTGGTGGTCAGCCCCGACACCGTGGTCCGCTGGCACCGGCAGCTGGTACACCGGAAATGGGCAGCGTTCGGACGTCGCGGGCGCCTCGGTCGGCTACCTGTGTCGCCGATCACGCGAGGTCTCATCGTCAGGCTGGCCACGGACAATCCAACTTGGGGATATCTGCGCATCAAGGGTGAGGTGCGCAAGCTCGGCAACCACTTGTCTGGCGCCACAGTTCGCCGCGTTCTCCATCACCGCCGGATTCCGCCCGCTCCGCGACGGAACGGAATCGGTTGGGGCGATTTCCTCCGCGCTCATTCTGGAGCTGTCCTGGCCTGCGACTTCTTCACCGTCGACACTGTCCTGCTCCGTCGCCTCTACGTCTTCTTCTTCATCGAGATCTCCACCCGACGGGTCTTCTTCGCCTGCTGCACTGCCCACCCGGAGGGGCCTGGGTCACACAGCAGGCGCGCAACCTATCTTGGCATCTAGGCGATCGACCCCAGTCACCCAAGATTCTGGTCCGCGACCGGGATTCCAAGTTCCCGGCGGCATTCGACGAGGTACTTCGGTCCGAGGGCGTCATGGTGGTCAAGATCCCTCCGGGTGCCCCGCGGGCGAACGCGTACGCCGAGCGGTGGGTGCAAAGCGGCCGCCGAGGCTGGCACCAAGCTTGGAGCTTCAGTACGTCTCTCAGTCCGATTTCATCCACCGAACGAACTGGACGACGGCGCGGCTATCATTTTGAAACCCCCACAGGCTTCGAGTGAGGTTGCACGGACTCCGGGATTGTTCTCAGGCTCCAGCGCAGAAAACCACTCCCGCCCTCCACTCCGCAATAGTCGCTTGCGTAGCGGTCGTCCGCGCTTGCTCCTGAGCGATGCCGCGTGCTGAGAAGAAGCGCAGATGGCTCCATGGCAATGGCAGG
Organism: Candidatus Dormiibacter sp.; assembly: GCF_050999135.1. Taxonomy (NCBI): domain Bacteria; kingdom Bacillati; phylum Candidatus Dormiibacterota; class Candidatus Dormibacteria; order Candidatus Dormibacterales; family Candidatus Dormibacteraceae; genus Candidatus Dormiibacter; species Candidatus Dormiibacter sp. The sequence continues at coordinate 2,422 of NZ_JBPCPN010000029.1, forward strand.
CCGGTTTCAGCGCGGCCCCGTGCTCGCTCCGGTAGGCACTGGGCCTCCCGAACCGCCGGGAAGTACATCACCTCCAGCGAGTCTGCGCCTCATGATTGGGATGTTGGACCGACTCACGGTCCCTTCGCCATGGCCGCCCTGCCTGGCGCAGGCTGCAGGCTACTAGACACGCCCGGGCGGCAAACCCAAGAAAGCTCGTAGCAGGAAAATGCTGACGCCTCAACCCGGAGCATGCTGATCCATAGGTCGGGGGAGGGTGCGTGGCCGCGACTGCTCATGTTGCGCCACGGCGCGACACCGGCTCCGCGCGACGTCTATCTCGGCTGCCGCGCGGATCCGCCGCTGAGTAATCGCGGGACCGAGCAGGCACTACGAGCGCGCGCATCGCTCGATGGTGCTGGGCTCGAGGTGGTAGTCACCTCGCCGCTGCGACGGGCTCTGGAGACCGCCACGCTGGCAGTGCCCCACGCAGGTCTCGTCGTCGATGGGCGGCTACGCGAACTCGACCTGGGCACTTTCACAGGACTCACATGGGAGCAGATCAAGGCCAGCAACCGAGAGGCCGCATTGGCATGGCGGCGCGGCGGCGCGCCGCCTGCGGGCGAGCATCCATTGCAGATGTGGCGGCGCACAATTGAGGCGGCCCTGGAGATCGCCGATCGGCTCGGCGACGGGGGTGGGAGGGCGCTGGTCGTCAGCCACAACGGCCCCATCCGGGCACTGCTGGGCAGCTCCCGAGGCTTGGAGCCGGGGAGCGCCCGACACCTGCGTGTGCCCCACGGCTGCTTGCGCTCCATCCGCCTGACCCCGGCCGTGCTGCACCGCTGGAGAGAGTTCGTCGGTCAGGGCCGGCCACGGGAGTCCGGCGCTACCTAGTGCCGGCGTCGCTGTCCCGGCCGTGGTCCGGCCGGAGCTGGGAATGAGAGAACTCTCATGGCCGGCTCACATGCCCTTCAGCACGGTCGGTCAGCCTATCGGTATGAACGGATCCGGAATCGGTCCGCCCAAAGGCCCGATCGCTGCCGCGGCAGCGGCGGTGATCATCCTCGGTGGAGGCCTGTTCGGGTTAGTCGCCCTGGGTTCCCCACCAGCCGTCGGAGTACCGGCCAGCGTGGCGGTGTCGACGGCGACGCCACCAGCTGAAGGCACGCAGGCGGCTCACGCGGCTCCGCCAGCTTCAGTGCAGAGTCAGCCGCCCGCGTCGCCGCCAGCTTCAGCACAGAGTCAGCCGCCCGCGTCGCCGCCGTCCGGCTCATCGCCCGCGCTGGCAGTGATCGCACCCGAACGGCCGGTAGTGGTGCTGGGGCCGGCACCGGCGGCGTCGGAGCAAGCGGCTCCAGCGTCGGAGCCGGCGGACTCCAAGGATCCTGGCGATGGCTGAGCTCACCGAGCAGATTCATCAATCGCCGGTTTCCTCGGTTTGGAGGCATACTCAATGAGCATCTCCCCAGGGGGGCGCCTTCGGCGCCTGCTGCTCTACTCCCACGATACCTACGGCCTAGGCCACCTGCGCCGGAACCTCGCCATCGCCTCCGAGATGCTTCGCACGACCAAGCAGCTGCAGGTGGTCCTGATGAGCGGGTCGCCGGTTGCCCCCAGGTTCCCGATGCCGCGGGGGCTCTCACTGGTCAGCCTGCCCTCCGTGGTCAAGGTCGCAGCCGAAGAGTACGCTGCTCGCGAGGGCCGGGTCGGCTTCGGAATCGTGAGTCGGGCCCGGGCCGCGATCATGGCCGACGTCGCCTTGCGCTTTCAACCTGATGCGCTGCTGGTCGACCACGCGCCGCAGGGCATGAAGGGCGAGCTGCTGCCGACCTTCGAACTGTTGAGGCAATGCCTTCCCGAAACCCGCATCGTGCTTGGGCTGCGTGACGTGCTCGACGATCCCGCCACGGTGCGGTGCTCCTGGCACGCGCAGGGTGTCCTGGAGACGCTGGAGCAGGTCTACCACCGGATACTGGTCTACGGCTGCCAGGAGATACTCGACGTCGCCGCAGCCTACGGTATCCCAGCGAGGCTGAGATCCCGGATCAGCTACTGCGGCTACGTCTCCCGCTCATCTAAACCCGCCGAGGATCGGGCTGTTCGCGACCGTGGGAAGCTACCCGAGGGCCCCTTTGTGCTCGGCACCGCGGGCGGTGGCGAGGACGGGGTGGCCGTGCTTCGGGCAACGCTGCGAGCTGCCCAGGCGCTCGGTGCCGAGAGTCTGCTGGTAACCGGCCCGCTGATGCACAAGGAGATCCGAGACGAGCTGGCGGCGGAGGCGGCTGCGAGTGGTCGCGCGCGGGTGGTGGAGTTCGTGACCGATCTGCAGCGGGTGATGGCATGCGCGGCGGCGATCGTCACCATGGGTGGCTACAACACGCTCTGCGAGGCAGTCGCGAGCGGGGTGCCGACGGTCGTGGTGCCGCGGACCTGGCCGCGCCGCGAGCAGGCGATCCGGGCTGGTCTCTTTGCTGAGCGTGGCCTGGTACGTGTGGTGAACCCGGGCGATGAGCTGGCGGAGCGGCTGGTTCTTCCGCTGCGAGCGGCGATGGCCCAGGGCGGCAGCCGCGGGACCCCGATCGACCTGTGCGGGACGCAAAAGGTGCGAGAGGCCTTGCTGGACGAGGTGGCGCGTCCGTGGACCCGCCGCATCGTAGTTCCTAGACAGCTGCGTGAGCGAGAGTCGGCATGATCGTCGGATACTTGACCAAGCGCTTTCCCCGGCTCTCCGAGACCTTCATCCTCGATGAGATCCTGGGGTTGGAGGCGTGTGGGGTCCCGCTCCGGCTCTACGCCATCGCACACCCGAGGGAGGCCGTGGTGCAACCGGACAGCGGCCGAGTCAAGAGCGCTGTCGCCTACCTGCACGGCAGTGGCGGTTGGCGCAACGCCTGGCGCACGTGGGTCGCCACCGCACGAGCTCATCAGGGGCTTCTGGCCCGCGACCCCCACCGATACCGGGCAGTCTTCGGCTACATCCTCCGGCGCCGTCGGCACGTCACTTCCTTGCGCCATTTCTGGGAGGCTGGGTACCTGGCTTACATGCTCGAGCAGGAGGGAGCCAGACACATTCATGCCGCCTTCGCCCACGGCCCGGCTGCGGTGGCGCACTTCGTCCACCTGCTGACCGGGCTTTCCTTCAGCTTCGCTGCCCATGCCAAGGACCTCTACCTCTCGCCGCCAGACCTGCTGGAGCGGAAGGTGGCGGATGCCGAGTTCGTGCTCGTCTGCACGGCCGCGGCGGCTCACGACTTGGGCCGGATCGCCGGTGCCCACGCTGGCAAGATCCGGCTGGCACCCCACGGGGTGGACACAACCCGCTTTCGGCCGTCGGCTGGAGGGTGGGGCACGGCTGGGCCCGCCTCCGCCGGCTCGGAACCGCTGCGCCTGCTGGCCGTGGGCAGGCTGGTCGAGAAGAAGGGCTACCCCGATCTCCTGGAAGCGCTGGTGCTGGCCCGGGCGGCTGGGCACGCGATGGACCTGACTGTGATCGGAGCTGGGCCCCTACTGCGGGTGCTCAAGGTGCGCGCCGAAGAGCTGGGCCTCGCCGGCAGGGTCCGCTTCCTGGGTGCCCGCACCCACCAGGAGGTGGCCGCCGCCTACCTGGAGGCGGATGTCTTCGTGCAGGCCAGCGTGGTGCTGCCGAACGGTGATCGGGACGGGATCCCGAACTCACTGCTGGAGGCGATGGCCAGCGGCTTACCGGTGGTCGCCACCAACGTGGGCGGCATCCCCGAGGTGGTGGTCGACGGAGAGAGTGGGCTCTTGGCCATGCCCGGCAAACCGGAGGCGCTGGCCCGTCTGCTCATCTGTCTGGCGGCCGATCGGGTGACGCGCCAGCGGCTGGGCCGGGGTGCCCGGGCGAGGGTGGTCGAGCACTTCGATCGGGTCACCATGATCAGGGCTATCGCGCCGCTCTTCGGCCAGCCGTCGCTTGCGAAGGTGAGCTGAAATGCGGATCGTCTACCTGCTCCCCGATCCGGGCATCCCTGTCGGTGGCGTCAAAGGCGCCTCGGTCCACGTGGCCGAGGTCTGCCGGGCGCTGTCGCAGGCGGGAGCCGAGGTGCTGCTGCTGGCCATGCGCGCGGTCGGTGATTCACCGCCGGGGGTGGAATTGGCCGTGTTCGGCAGCGGCAAGCTTCCGTCGGGAGCCGAGGGAGAACTGGCACGGGAGCGGGCGGTCAAGGACTTTTTCGCCTGGGCCGGGCCGAGAATTGCCGCCTTTGGCGCCGGCGTGATCTATGAGCGCCTCTCCCTTTTTGCCGGGAGCGGCGGGACGCTGGCGGCTCGGCTCGGTGTACCCCGCCTGGTCGAGGTCAACGCGCCGGTCGCCGCCGAGCGGGGCCGCCACTTCGGCCTGGGCCACGTGGAGCTGGCGGAGAGCGCCGAGCGCGCGGCGCTGGCGGGCGCCGCTGTGATCGCCATCTCCGAGCCGGTGGCGGCCTGGAGCCGTTCGCGGGGAGCCGCCACGGTTCTGATCGTGCCGAACGGAGTGGACGCCGAGCGCTTTGCTCCGGAGCGCAACGCGGTGGCCGGCGAGGCATTGCGCCGACGGTTGGGACTGGAGGGATCGGAGCTGATCGGCTTCGTCGGCAGCCTCAAGCCCTGGCATGGTGTCGAGGTGCTGCTGGAGGCGACCGCCCAGCTGGCCTCGCGCCGACCCCTTGTCCAGCTCCTGGTAGTGGGTGACGGACCCGGGCGGGCAACTCTCGAGGCCCAGGCAGCCAGGGGCCCACTGGCCGGTCGCTGTCAGCTGACCGGCCCGGTGCCCAGCACCGCAGTGCCGGCATACCTGGCCGCCGTCGACGTTGCCACCGCTCCCTACCTGCATCCAGGACTCGCTGTCGGCTTCTACTTCTCACCCCTAAAGGTTCTGGAGGCGATGGCAGCGGCGCGACCAGTGGTGGCGTCATGCTTCCCGTCCATCAAGGAGCTACTCGGTGGAACTGGCCGGTTGGTCGCGCCTGCCTCCTCTGAAGGGCTGGCGACGAGTCTGGAAGAGCTGCTCGATCACCCCGAGCGCGCCCGCGCCCTCGGCGCCGCTGCCCGGGCGCGGGCGATCCGCTTCTACAGCTGGAGCGCTGTGGCGGCCCATATCCTGACGGCGGCGAAGGGCGGAAGCCCAGCTGGCCGCACCGCCGCGGAACGACCGATGGGCGCGAAAACGAGTCGCTGACGGTGGCACCCAACGACCCCGCCGTCACCCCCAGCCCCGCAAACCGGCGCCCGCTGCGTCGCTTCCTGCGCTTCCTGCGCCCGGTGCGGGGCATGCTCGCCCTTGGGCTGCTCGCCAGCGCGCTCCAGGCCGCCTTCCAGTGGATCGCGCCTTGGCCGCTGAAGCTCATCTTCGACAGCGTCCTCAACCACCTGCCGCTGCCGGCCTGGCTGCGCTTCCTGCCCGGGGCACCCGACCAGCGGCTGGCGATCTTGGCGGTGGCCATGGCCTTGATCGCAGTCGGGCTGGGTGGCTTCAGCTATGTCTCGATGCTCTGGGTCTCGCAGGCCGGCCAGCGCCTCGTCTACGACGTCCGGCTGGCCCTCTTCACGCACCTCGAGGCCCAGTCCCTCGGATTCCACCAGCGGCGGCCGCTGGGCGACATCATGAGCCGGCTCAGCGGTGACGTTCAGGCCCTCCAGGGGCTGATGGTCAACGCCGTACCGACGCTGCTCAGCAACCTTCTCACCCTGCTCGGAATCATCGTGATCATGGTCTGGGTGGACTGGCACTTCGCCCTGATCACGCTGGCTCTGGTGCCAGTGCTCCATCTCAGCGCCAGCCGCCTAATGGCCGGCATCAAGACCTCCGTCCGTCAGGCGCGAAGACAAGAGGGGGTCGCGGCTTCAGTGGCCCAAGAGGTGCTGGCCGCCATCGTCGCGGTCCAGGTCTTCGGCCGCGAGGCGGAGGAGGCCGAGCGCTTCGCCAGTGCCACAGGCGAGGGGCTCTCCGCCAGCCGGCGCGCGATCGCGCTGCAGTCAGCGCTCACCACCACGGCCAGCGCGGTCACCGCTCTGGCCGTGGTGCCGGTGGTCTGGCTGGGAGCGCTCGCTATCCTCCACGGGCAGCTCACCGCCGGCGAGCTTCTGGTCTTCATGGCTTACCTGCGAGCCACCTACACCCCGATCAGGCAGATGGCCAAGCTGGCGATCGTGTGGAGCCAGGGCACCGCCGCAGCGGAGCGGATCGCCGAGGTCCTGGACACCGCCGAAGAGGTGCCTGAGCACCCACGGGCTCAGCCCCCCGCTCCAGGCGGTGGGGAGCTGGTCTTCGAAGGTGTGAGCTTCCTCTACGCCGACGGTCACCCGGCCCTGTCCAACGTCGACCTGGAGGTGACGGCCGGAAGCCGCCTGGCCCTGGTTGGCGCCACCGGCTCAGGCAAGAGCACCCTGGTCCGTCTCATCCCGCGCTTCTTCGATCCCAGCGCCGGGACCGTGCGGCTGGACGGCGTCGACCTGCGGAAGCTTGCCCTCGCCGGCCTCCGCCGGCAGGTGGCATTGGTGACACAGGAGCCCTACATCTTCCGAGCCACGGTCTGGGAGAACATCGCCTACGGCGCCGTGGGTGCGAGACTGTCCAGGGAGGCCGCCATTGCCGCGGCTCGGGCGGCGGGCGTCGACGAGGTTCTCAAGGGGCTGCGCGACGGCTACGACACCCTGGTGGCGGAGCGAGGCTCGACGCTCTCCGGCGGCCAGCGCCAGTGCGTCTCGGTGGCCCGCGCCATGGCTCGGAACCCCAGTGTGCTGATCCTCGACGAGCCCACCACCGGCCTCGACGCCGGAGCCGAGGCGTTGCTGCTGGCGGCGCTGGAGCGGCTGGCCGAGGGCCGGACAACGATCGTCGTCAGCCACCAGCTCGCCGCTGTGCGCGACGCCGACCAGATCGTGGTGCTGGACCAGGGAAAGGTGGCCGAGCGGGGCACCCACCGCGAGCTTCTGGGAGATGGCGCCGGCTACTCGAACCTGCACTCGATCCAGGCTGGCCAACTGGCTGCGAGGGGACTCCCGATGCCAAACGTCGGCGTTGCGGAAGCACATGGATGACCGTTTCGGTCCGCGGGCAATGGCGTGAGACGGTTCTCATCGAGGCCTCATGGCCATCTCAGCAGCGGCCGCCACACTGGTGGTCATGAAGATCCACCCGGATGCCCAGCTCGGCCACCAGCAGTTTCTCCCAGGAACTGCTGCCTCGATGTTCGCCTCGCCCAGACCGAGGGCAGCGAGACCGACCCGACTCTGCGTGGTCGGAGCCGGCTATGTCGGCCTCACCGCGGCGGCCTGCCTGGCTGAGGCCGGCCACACCGTGACCTGCCTTGAGGCCGACCCGGGACGGCTGGCGCTGCTGAAGGCGGGTCGGATTCCGATCGTCGAACCTGGGCTGGCGGAGATGGTGGCGCGGTCTCGGCAAGCTGGCGGGTTGCGCTTCACAGATGAGGTGGAGGAGGCGATCGAGGGAACTGGCTACGCGCTGCTCTGTGTCGGCACCCCGCCCGGAATCGATGGTAAGCCGGACCTGAGGCAGATTGGCGACACCGCGAGGCAGCTAGCGGCTGCCGCGCGCTCCGACCTGGTCCTGATCGTCAAGAGCACGGTGCCTCCCGGCAGCTGCGAAGCGCTGGAGATCCTGGCCGCGGACGCCGCCGGGCCCGACGTGCGGGTCCCCGTCGTGTCCAACCCGGAGTTCCTGCGGGAGAGCCGGGCCGTGGCCGACTTCTTCGCTCCCGACCGGATCGTGGTCGGAGCCGACGACCCTGAGCTGGGCCGCGACGTGGCCGCGCTCTACCCGGCGGGCTGCCCCATCCTCGTCTGCGACCGCCGCAGCGCTGAGCTGGTGAAGTACGCCGCCAACACGTTTCTGGCGGTCAAGATCTCCTTCGCCAACGAGGTCGCCGGGCTGTGTGAGCGGCTGGGCGCCGATGCCGGCAGGGTGCTCGAGGGCGTTGGCCTGGACGCCAGGATCGGAGCTGCCTTTTTGGGCCCCGGGCTCGGGTTTGGCGGCTCCTGCCTTCCGAAGGACCTGTCCGGCTTCCTGGCGACCGCCGCCTCCGTTGGCTACGAGGCACCATTGGCCGCGGCCGCGCGGGCCGTCAACGGCAGCGCGCAGGAGGCGGTGCTGGCGAAGCTGGAGCTCGCCCTCGACGGCGTGCGCGGACGGCGGCTGGCGGTCCTGGGCCTGGCCTTCAAGCCCGGCACCGACGATACGCGGGACTCCCCAGCCGTGGCCCTGGTGCGGAGCCTCGCCGCCCGCGGCGGAGTGCTCAGTACCTGCGACCCCCTCGGCCGCTGCCGGGAGCTGCCGGCCGACGTGTTCTCTGATCCCTACCGGGCGGCACGAGGGGCGGAGGGCCTGGTCGTCGCCACCGGCTGGCCGGAGTTCGCCCAGCTCGATCCGGTGCGTCTGCGAGCTGAGATGGCGGGGACAGTCTTGGTGGACGCGGCCGGTGTCCTCCGCGGTCAGGGCTGGAGGGAAGCCGGCTTCAGCCTCTATGGCGTCGGCTGGGGTCTGCCCAGCAGCTTGCATCCCGTGGTCTGGCCGCCGATCACCTGGGCCCTACCCGCGGCCGGGGGCCTCAGCGCAGCCTGAGTCAGGCGGTTTCGCGCCCGTGCTAGGCTCGGGCGGAGGGGATTCCGATGGTGTGGCGGCGGCGACTCCCGCGAGTCTGGTCGGATAGAAGCCTGGCCGTCCGGCTCGTGCTTGTCCAGGGTCTGGTCCTGCTGCTGGCGATGGGGGTGGTCCTAACGGTGGTCGGGCAGGCCTTCCAGAGCAGGTCGCTGCATCAGGTCGACACCGAGCTGGTGGACGACACCCGCGAGTTCAGCAGTGCGGCCAGCGACCGGACAGCCAGCCAGAGCCTCGACACCTTCGCCAGCGAATACCTCCGCCGGCAGCCGCTCGAGTTGGGCAACTTCTTGGTGGTCCAACTTACAGGCCACGGCGCAGTTGGGAGCGAAGGATCGCAGATTTTGGAGGAGAACCCACAGATCGATCGCTGGCTCACGAATCCGCCAACGCAGGTCACCTTGACCCAGGTCGGGGTGGGATCGACCACGTACCGGATGCTGGTAAGCCCGATCACTGTCAACCAGCGGCCAGTCGGCGTCCTGATCGCAGCCAAGGACCTCTCACGGTTGATGGACCAGTCCAGAAACGTGCTCCTTCTCACCGCCGGCGAGGCCGGCGCCGCCCTGCTGGTCGCGATGGTGAGCACCTATGTGCTTCTGCACCGCGTGCTCGGCGTCGTGGGCAAAGTGACCGATACCGCCGGCCACATCATTCGCGAGGGCCATGGCCGCCGCTTGCAGGAGCGAGCGACGGAGGACGAGATCGGCCAGCTGGTGCGAACCTTCAACGAGATGCTGGCCCGGCTGGAGGCCGCTTTCCAGACCCAGCGGCGCCTGCTCTCCGACGTCTCCCATCAGATGCGGACGCCGTTGACCGTCATCCGCGGCCACCTCGAGGTGGCCCGCCGCGGCGGCTTCTCCGATCCCATCGAGACGCGCCAAACCGTCGACCTCGTGCTCGACGAGCTCGAGCACACAACCGCGCTCGTCGATCGCATGCTCTTCCTGGGTCGTGCCCTGGAGCCCGACTTCATCCAGCCGGAGCCGGTGGACCTGCGCTCGTTCTTGGCCGATGTCCACACGGCGGCTCAGACCTTGGCGCCCCGACGCTGGGAGCTGGGAGCGGTACCCGACGTGGTGGTCCTGCTCGACCGCGACAAGCTGCGAGGTGCGCTGCTGAACCTTATCGACAACGCCATCAAGTTCACCAATCAGCAGGACACTATCCGCCTCGAAGTGGAGCTGAGTCCGGCCCTCGCCATCACCGTCGTGGATACGGGGAGGGGCATCCCTCATCAGCTCCAGCAGCGGATCTTCGAGCGCTTCGAGCGGGGCGGCCAGGCCGACCAGCGGGGCTCAGGTCTCGGCCTCGCAATCGTGAAGGCGGTGACGGAGGCACACGGTGGCCACGTCGGCATCGAGAGCGCTCCTGGCGCCGGCTGCAGGGTACGCATCGTGCTCCCCGCCAGTAGGATCCTGGTCGATCAGGCGCAGCCGGACCCGATTCGAAGATGAACGTCCTGGTCGTCGAGGACGACGTTCGCATCACCTCCTTCCTGGTCAAGGGACTCAAGGCGGAGGGCTACTCGACGAGCGTGGCTTACGACGGCGACGTCGCCAATGAGATGGTCGAGCTCGCCGGGGCAGACTTCGACCTCGTGCTGCTCGACATCGGCCTGCCTGGCACCGACGGGCGCCGGGTGCTGGAGGCGCTACGACGCAAGCGTCCCACGGTTCCGGTCATCATCCTCACCGCTCGCGATGATCTCGAGAGCAAGATCCGGGGACTCGACGCGGGCGCCGCCGACTACGTCACCAAGCCCTTCGCCTTCGAGGAGCTGTTGGCGCGGATGAGGGCCGCCTTGCGCAACGTCGATCAGGCCAGCGCCCAGCTGCTGGTGGTGGAGGACCTCAGACTCGATCTGCTCACAAAGGTGGCCTGGCGGGCTGGGCGGCGGATCGAGCTGTCCGTCAGGGAATGGTCGCTGCTGGAGTTCTTCATGCGCCATCCCCAGCAGATCCTGTCACGGGCGCAGATCCTGAACCACGTCTGGGACCTGAACTTCGAGCCGGGCAGCAATGTGGTCGACGTCTATGTCGGCTACCTCCGGCGCAAGCTCAACAGGCGAGACCTGCAACCAATGCTCCAGGCTGTCCGCGGCGCCGGCTACCGGCTCCTCGCCCCAGGGCCCCCAGCTTGATGCTGAGGGCGCATTGGGATCAGGCGGCGGAGCGGGCTCCTCTCCGCAGCCAGTCGACTTCGCGCCGATAGCCGTCGGCAAAACTCACCTTTGGCTCGAAGCCGAGGAGCAGGCGAGCCCGCGCGGTGTCGGCTTCCGTGTGGCGCACATCACCGCGGGCAAAGGGGCTGGGCCTGATCTCGAGGTCGTGGCGGACCAGCTTCTCCAGGAGCGAGAACACTTCGAGCAGGCTTATCCGTGAGCCCCCTGCGACGTTGACCGCCAGCCCTACCACCGGAGCTCGCGCAGCAAGTTGGGTCGCCTCCACCACGTCGTCGACGTAGGTGAAATCCCGACTCTGGGTGCCGTCGCCCAGCAGCTCGATCGGGCCGCCGGTCAGTGCGGCCTCGGCAAAGCGCCGCAGGCCTAGGTCCGGGCGCTGACCGGGGCCGTAGACGGTGAAGTAGCGCAGTGCCGTCGCCTCCAGCTGGCGGCCGTTGGCTGCCAGGCAGATGCGCTCCCCCTCGAGCTTGGTCTCTCCATAGGGTGAGACTGGTGCCGGGGTGCCGTCCTCCCGCAGGGGAAGGGCGGCGTCGCCGTAGACCGATGAAGAGGAGGCGTAGACGAGGCGCCTCACCGACGGCGCCGCCGCGCAGGCCTCGACCAGCCGAGCCGTCGCCAGGACGTTGTCCCGCCAGTAGAGATCGCGGAGCTCGAAGCTTGGGCGGACGCCAGGCCGTCCAGCCAAGTGAAACACGACGTCGACGCCCTCCAGTAGCGGCGCGAGCGTCTGCTCCACCAGGTCGCCGGTGACATGCCGATAGCGCGGGTGCTGGCGCAGCAGTGCCGAGCGCGCCAGCTTCTCGCCGACTTCATAGGTGGGCGTGTAGGCGTCGATTCCGATTACAGCGTTCCCCTCGTCGAGCAGGCGCTGAGTCAGCCGGGCGCCGATGAAGCCGGCTGCTCCAGTGACCAATACCGCACGATTCCGGGCGAGTCTTGACTCCATGGTTTTGATCATGGATCCGTCCACTAAGCCGACCATTAGAGGCAAATGAGAGTCTCCTCATGTCGCCAGTACTGGCTAGTGAGAGCCAGGTCTATACACAGCATGTGAAACTCGGGTCGCTCTTCTTCCTCAGTCCGTCACTTCCCCGCCTCAACCCGGCCATGACTGCCAATGTTCTAGACAGGTGAACTGTGGGAGCAGTCTGAGCCTCCAGCGGCGTGGTCGGGAGGGCCTCCCCGAGTCAACGCCGCGGCGTGGGGAGGATCAAGCTGGGAACCTCCCGATCGGGCGCAGCCGGCTGCCTTGCTGAGTAGGCGGGGTCGTAGCATGGCTCCCCCGTGTCCCTCCCGCTCTCCCTGGCCGCGCGGCTCCGCAGATACGCACCACGCTCCCGGGTAGCCGCGGAGCCGCGGCGTCCGTCGCGCGTGCGGCTCGTGCTTCTCAGCTTCCTCATGCTGTTCGTGGAGTTGGCGCTCATCCGCTGGGCGGGGGCCAACGTGCTCTACCTCTCCTACTTCTCCAACTTCGTGCTGCTGGCCAGCTTTCTCGGCATCGGCATCGGCTTCCTGCGCGCCCGGTCGCGCCTTCAACTGTTCCCGTTCGCCCCCGTCGGCCTGGCGATGCTGGTCGCCTTCGTGCTGGCCTTCCCGGTGCAGATCGACCGGACGGGTGGCGACCTCCTCTACTTCGGCGCTCTGAACGAGAGCCGCAGCGGCCTTCCGATCTGGCTGACGTTGCCGCTCATCTTCCTGGCCGTGGCCGCGGTGATGGCCACCATCGGGGAGGGCGTGGCCCGGACGTTCGTCTCCTTCGACTCGCTCGATGCCTACCGGCTCGACGTCCTCGGCAGCATCGCGGGCATCGTCTTCTTCTCGCTGCTCTCGTTCCTGGGCGCGCCGCCGGTGGCGTGGGGGCTTGTCGCCGCGGTCACGCTCGTTGTGCTCTACCGCCCGCGGGTTCGCTGGTTCCAGTTCGCCGCCGCCGCAGCCCTCGTGGCCATGCTCGGAGTCGAGTCGCTCACCCCCCTGGAAAGCTGGTCGCCCTACTACCGCGTCACCCTTCAGCCGGAGTCAAACGGAACGACCTCGGTAATGGTCAATGGCATCCCCCACCAGACGATCGAGTCCGCCGCCCAACGCCGGCAGACCGTGCCGCTCTACTTCCTTCCCTACGAGCGCACCCGCGTCAAGCCGCGCTCGGTTCTGATCGTCGGGGCAGGCACGGGGACCGACGTCGCCATCGCCCTGGCCGAAGGAGCGGAGCACGTCGATGCAGTCGAGATCGATCCCCGGCTGCGCGACCTGGGCGCCCAGCTGCATCCGGATCACCCATACCAGGACCCGCGCGTGGCGAGTATCGTGGACGACGGCCGAGCTTACCTGGAGCACACCACGGTGCGCTACGACCTGATCCTCTTCGCCCTCCCCGACTCGCTCACCCTGGTCGCCGGACAGTCCTCGCTCCGTCTGGAGAGCTATCTCTTCACAGTCGAGGCGATGCGGGCGGCGGCGGCGCACCTGAAGCCTGGTGGCGTCTTCGCCGAGTACAACTACTACCGCGAGCAGTGGCTGGTCGACCGCCTCGCTGGCATGCTCGAGGACACCTACCGCCGCCCGCCATGCATCGATTCGACCGGGCAGCTCGGCCGGCTCGCCTTGCTCACGGCGAGCCTCGACCCGGCGTCGCTGAACTGTCCCCTCACCTGGCGCTCGGCCACCACCCCCGTGCCCGCACCGGCGGCCGACGACTACCCATTCCTCTATCTCCAGAGCAGGGGGTTGCCGAGCCTGTACGTGATCACCCTGGGGCTGGTCCTGGTCACAGCGCTACTCGCGGTCGGGGTCGCCGGGGGTTCGCTGTCGCGGATGGGCGGTTACGCCGACCTCTTCTTCATGGGGGCAGCGTTCCTGCTCCTGGAGACGAAGAACGTGGTCCAGTTCGCTCTGCTGTTCGGGACCACCTGGTTCGTGAACGCACTGGTCTTCACTGGCATCCTGCTGGCGGTCCTCGCCGCGGTCGAGGTGTCACGGAGGATCGAGCTGCGACGGCTGGGGATCCTCTACGCCCTCCTGCTCGGCGCGCTTGCGGTGGCCTGGCTGGTGCCGCCCGGCGCCTTGCTGCAGCTTCCGGCGGTGCCCCGCTTCCTGGCGGCCACGCTGCTCGCCTTCGTCCCCATCTTTTTGGCCAACCTGATCTTCTCCCAGCGATTCCGCAGCGTCGCCTCCTCCTCGTTGGCGTTCGGCGCCAATCTTGTCGGCGCCATGATCGGCGGCGTGCTCGAGTACGCCGCGCTACTGACTGGCTACCGCGCCCTCCTGGTGGTCGTCGCCCTGCTGTACGCGCTGGCCCTGCTGCTCTCCCGAACCAAGCTGGTCCGGTCCTCGACGGCGTAACGGACTCCTTCCCCACGGCTGGGGCGGTCGGGGTGGGGGCGACTCATGAGTTACGAGCCCCTCTCGGGCGGCCCGCCTCGCGGTTTGCTCCCCATTGCCCGTCGTCGTTGTGCACCCCACCAAGGCAACAGCACTTTAAGCTGGCGCAAACCAAGGAGGTCGCATGTCCCAACCGCCGCCAGCCGCTGCCCTCCCCACGTCGGCCGGCCATCAGATCGTCCTCGGGTCGACCTGCTGGGTGCTGACGGTCCTGTTCTTCGTCGGCCAGGCGACCGCGCAGGCCGCGGTCACGACGCGCTTCAGCCTGGTGGCCAACGACATCAGCGACCTGGGCCGCGCCACCTGCGGGCCGTTCAGCCTCGGCACCTATCACACCGAGGTGTGCTCACCACTGCACACCGTGATGAACGGCACGTTCGTCGTGGTCGGCCTCCTCCTCGTGGTCGGCGCCGTCGCCCTCCGGCGGGCTTGGCCCCAGCGGCGCCTGACGACGGTGGGGATAGTGCTGCTGGCACTCGCGGGCGCCGGCCAGGTGCTGGCCGGCCTCTCGCCCGAGGACGTTAACGGCGGGCTTCACGTCCTCGGCGCGCTGTTCGGCATCCCGCTGCCGCCGATCGCGATCCTGCTGCTGGCGGCGAGCGTGGGGCCGGTCGACCGCATGGTCGTCGTTCTCTCGGTGACGCTGGGCCTGGCCGGGATCGTGGGCTTGGCGCTCATGATCGCGGCGCCAGGGCTGTTGGGGGTGGGCGCCACCGAGCGCCTCGCGGCCTACCCCACCTACGTCTGGACGATCGCCATCGGCTCGATCGTCCTGGCGCGCCGGGCCAGTACCACAGGGGCAGATCAGGCAGTGGCCCACCCCGGGGGACAATCGAAGCGGTGACGACCACAGATCGGGAGGTCTTTGGAAGCTGAACAATCCTTTCATCGCCTACGTCAACGAGGGAGTGAGCAGCACCGCGATCATGGCCTCGGCGACGAACCGCCCGTAGCGCTCCAGCGACCAACTCCGGCGGAGCACGAGCAGCTCGTACAGCTCGGGTGAGCTGTAGGTCCAGAGCACATCCCTCGTTTGCTCCAGTTCGATGCCGTGGCGCAGGTCGCCGCGCTCGTGGAGCCGGCGCGCGTTCTCCTCCATCCGGACCAGCCGGGCGCGGTCCACCTCCTCCAGCAGGGCCGCCATCTCGGCATCGGCGGCCGCCGCGGTCCGGATCAGGAGCAGCACCGGCGCCACGGCGGGAGCCACCTCGGCCGTGAAGCGTCCCCAGTTGAGGATCACCTGTCGAGCGTCGGTTTCCAGCGACTGCATCTCGTCGGAGCGCTCCCACGCTGGAATCGGACCGGTGCCGGCGAGTCCCCGGCTCCAGATCGCCCGGACGAGGCCGGCCTTGCCGCCGAAGCCCTTGTAGACAGTTTCGACCGATACGTCCGCTGCCGCTGCGATCGCGGCAATCGTGGTCGGCCCGTAGCCATCGGCAAGGAAGAGGTGCCTGGCCGCGTCGAGGATAGTCTCTCGATTGCGGAGCGCCTGCCGCTGGCGTCGGCTAGCGTCGTAGCGGCGCCCGGTCTTGACAACTCCGCTAATTGGGTCCATAGTGCTGTATCAGTTACAAATAACTGTATCAGAAGTGCCAACAAGGAGGCAACCATGAACGGAACTGCCCCGGACCCCAGACCCGGAACGTGGGTGGAGCGTCTTTGTCGAGCCACCAACGATCACGACCTCGAGGAGCTGACCCGCTGCTTCGCAGCCGACTACCGCAACGAGACGCCGGCCCATCCGGCGCGGGGCTTCAGCGGCCGAGCTCAAGTGCACAAGAACTGGGAGCAGATCTTCGCTGCCGTTCCTGACCTGACCGCCCACGTGAGTTGGGTCGAGGACGGTCACACCGCCTGGTCCGAGTGGGAGATGCGCGGCACCCGCCGGGACGGGCAACCCCACCTCATGCGAGGGGTGGTGATCTTCTGCGTGGAAGGCGAAGAGGCGACCTGGGCCCGCTTCTACCTGGAACCTGTCGACTCAGGCCGCGATGGGGTCGATGCGGCGGTCCTCCGGGCGGTCGGCACGGCGGGAGGTCCGCGATGATCCTGGTTGCCGGCGGTACCGGCACCCTCGGATCGCGGCTCGTCCGCCGCCTGTTGGATCGCGGGCTCTCGGTCCGGGTCTTGACTCGGGATGCCGGGCGGGTCGCCGACCCCCGACGCGACACGCTCGACGTGGTTGAGGGCGACGTGCGCGACCGCGCCGCCGTGGCGCGCGCGATGAAGGGGGTGCAGACCGTGGTCTCGGCGGTGCACGGCTTGGTCGGCACTGGGGGCTCCTCGCCGGCCTCCGTCGACCGGGACGGCAATGCGAACCTGATTGACGCGGCCGCTGCCGGCGGTGCGTCGGTTGTCCTCGTGTCGGTTGAGGGCGCCTCGCCGGACAGCCCGCTGGAGCTGTCGCGAATGAAGTACGCGGCGGAGGAACACCTGCGCGGCAGCGGGACGGCATGGACCGTCGTCCGGGCCCCCGCGTATCTCGAGACCTACATCCGGCTGTTCGAGGAGACAGCAGGCCGTTGGGGCCGGCCGCTGGTGTTCGGGCGCGGCGACAATCCAATCAACTTCGTCTCCGCGGACGACGTCGCCGCGCTGGTCGAGCACACAGTGACCGACCGCTCGGGCCGAGGCAGCGTGCTCGAAATCAGAGGGCCCGAATGCCTGACCCTGAATCAGCTGGCCGAAGCCGTACAGAAGGCGGCCGGCCGGGCCGGGCGGCCACGGCACGTGCCGCGACCAATGCTTCGGGTGATGGCGGTCGGGATGAAGCCCTTTAGACCGGCGATGGCCCGGCTCGCGCAGATGGCGCTCATGATGGACACCGCCGACATGACAGCGGGCGCCGATCGGGTCGTGGCGGCCGAGCCTCAGCCCCCGACGCAGAGTCTCTCCGAGGTGCTGGCGACCCACGCATCGACACTCTCAACCACTCAGCCCCTGAGCTGAGCCGCTCAGCCGACGTCTCAACACTGAAGAGGCGGGAAGGCAAGAGGCTGAGTCGCGGCTCAGGCTTTGCCACGGGTTAACCACGACCGTTCTACGCTTGGTTCATCGACCCGGCCGTCCGAACCACTGTCAAGGGGGAAACGGAGACCAATGAAACGACTGCTCTCGCGAGCCGTATTCGTCGGCGTGCTGGCGGCGCTGTTGGTGCCGATCCCGGCCAGCGCTGACGACTCGACGGGCGGCGACCAGTCTGGCGGGGATCAGACGGGAGAGAACCAACGGGCCAACAGCCCGATCAAGCACACGATCATCGTCTACCAGGAGAACATCTCCTTCGATCACTACTTCGGTACCTATGGCCGCGGCACAAACGGAATTCCCACGGGCACCAAGCTGACCCATACCAACGGCACGACGACTTACGGTCCGTACTCGCCCTCGAAGCTCAACGGCCAGACCCAGGCCTCCACCTGCGACGTCGACCACGCCTACACAGACATGATCCAGATGGCCAACCACGGTCGGATGGACATGTACCTGCAGTACGGCAACAACAAGACTGTGCCCAACCCCAGCACGTCTACCAACTGTCCCAGCTTCGAGACCAACCCGAACGGTCAAGCTCTGGCTCTCGGCTACTACGAAGGCAGGCCTGGCGATCCCTCGTCGCCGCTGCAGAACTACTGGAGCTTGGCCCGCCGGTACACGCTGGCTGACAACTTCTTCCAGGGCGTGTACGGGCCTTCGACGCCAGGAGCGCAGTGGCTGGTGGCGGCAACCAACAACACAGTGCACGATCCCAACCCGATCGGCGACGTCTGCAACGACTACGCCCCGTCCATTTCGCC
The DNA here is from genome assembly GCF_050999135.1 of Candidatus Dormiibacter sp. Classification (NCBI taxonomy): domain Bacteria; kingdom Bacillati; phylum Candidatus Dormiibacterota; class Candidatus Dormibacteria; order Candidatus Dormibacterales; family Candidatus Dormibacteraceae; genus Candidatus Dormiibacter; species Candidatus Dormiibacter sp. The sequence continues at coordinate 20,378 of NZ_JBPCPN010000029.1, forward strand.
GCAGAACATCCCGAACCTGGGCGCTGAGGCCTCAGCCAAAGGCGTGAGCTGGGCGTGGTTCCAGGGTGGCTTCGGGAAGTGCGTGGGGGGCACCACCAACGGCTACAGCGCCCACCACGATCCCTTCCAGTACTTCACCTCCACGGCGGATCTCAGCCATCGGTGGGCGTGGGATCCCAAGCTGAACTACCCACAGGCGGATCGACATCAGCGCGACCTGGACCTCTTCTATGCCGCGCTATCCGGCTCGTCCGTCAACGGGAAGGTTCCCGACTTGCCGGCGATCTCCTGGGTGAAGGCGCCGACCACCAGCGATGCCCATCCCGGCTACTCCAGTCCGGTGGCCGATGACCAGTTCGTGGGGGACGTGGCCAAGCGCCTCAAGGGCAGCCGCTACTGGAAGGACTCGGCCCTGATGGTTGCCTTCGACGAGAGCGGTGGCTGGTGGGACCATGTGGCTCCGCCTGACCTCGGCGGCCGGTTCGCGACCTGGGTCAACGGCCAGCCCAACCTCAGCGGCTGCCAGTACCCGGGTGACGGCCTTCCCTGTGGCGAGGCGGGCCTCGGGCCGAGGATGCCGATGCTGGTGATCTCGCGCTTTGCCAAGCGCGGATATGTCGATCCCGATCTGCTCAACACTGCCTCGCTCGCCAAGTGGGTCGAGTGGAACCATCACCTGCCCGCCCTCGGTGTCTGGGGCAACCGTGATGTCAAGGCCGGATCCCTGGTCGGAGCCTTCCGGTTCGACGCACAGGAAGGCGACTGAGTAGCACCCTCCTCCGTTTGTATGGGGCCGGGGTGCCCATGGTTCCCCGGCCCTCCCCGGCGTCAGCGCGGGTGCTGCCGCAGCGGGAGCTCGCGTATGAACAGCGAGGCCAACAGTGCCACCCCGACAAAGGGCACGCCGACGACGAACACCGGGTGCAGGGCGTCCGCCATCCCGGCCCGGATCCCCAGCAGGAGCACCGGTGGGAGATGAGCGAATGTTGCCGGGTCGAGCGCCGAACCCGCACTGAGCACGGCGGAACCCCCCGAGCGCCGGAACGCCGCGACAGCCGATGGCGGCAGGTGCCGGGGGATGTCGGTGGCCAGTCCGGACGTCAGCAACGAGCCCATGACGGCCACTCCGATCGCTGAGCCGATGGAGCGGAAGAGCTGCGTGGCCGACGTCGCGACGCCCATATCGGAGGGATCGACCGCGTTCTGCACGGCGAGCGTAAACGTCTGCATGGCAGCGCCCAGTCCGAGGCCGATCAGGATCATGTTGCGCACGATTTCTGCGTTCGAAGTCCGCATGTCCATCTGCGCGAGAAGCAAGTAGCCGATCGCCATGGCCACCAGGCCCGTCAGTATCGCCACCTTGTAGCGTCCAGTTCGCGAGATCACCTGCCCGTTGACGATCGAGGTGACGACCATCGCCAGCAGCATTGGCAGGAGCACCGAGCCAGAGCCCGCGGCGTTGCTCCCAATCACGCCCTGGACGAAGACGGGGATGAAGTAGATGGCGCCGAACATCGCCATCGCCACCCCCGTAGTGGCGATGCAGGAGAACGTGAAGATCGAGTTGCGCCAGAGCCGGAGTGGTAACACCGGTTCCGTCGCCCGCAGCTCTATGAGCACGAAGAGCATCACGGCCACCGCGGCGATTGAGTAGAGACCCACGATTTGAAGGGAGAGCCAGGCATACTGCTGGCCGCCCCACACTGTCGCCGTGAGGCCGCTGACCAGCCCCACGGTCAGAGTCACGATGCCCCACACGTCGATGGCGTGCTTGCGCTGCTGCGTCGGTACGTGCATGAACAGTAGGATCACGATGAGCGCCACCACTCCGACTGGCAGGTTTACGAAGAAGAGCCAGCGCCAGCTCAGATGGTCCGTGATGAAGCCACCCAGCGGCGGCCCCAAGAGCGAGGAAAGCCCGAAGGTGGCACCGATCACTCCCTGGTACTTGCCCCGTTCCCGGGGGCTGATGATGTCCCCGATGATGGCCTGGGACAGTGGCTGCATAGTGCCAATGCCAAGCCCTTGCACTGCCCGCGCCGCGATCAGGAACCAGAAGCTCGGCGCCAGCCCGGACAGCACCGAGCCGGCCATGAAGACCAGAATCCCGCCCATGTAGAACGGCTTGCGCCCGAACAGGTCGGAGAGCTTGCCAGCGATCGGCACGGCGACAGCCGAGGCCACGATGCTCGAGATAGCAATCCAGCTGTAGTGCTCGATACCGCCGAGCTGAGCCACGATCACCGGCATCGCCGGCGCGATAAGCGTCAGGTTCAGCGTCGAAACGAACATCCCCAGCAGCAAGCCCGCGAAAACCGCCATCACTGAGCGCCGGTTCTGGCTGGGCATCGGCTCGGGACCGTGGTGGCTGTCTGCCCTGACAGCCGGGGCTGCGCTCATCTCTGACCGAGCGCCAGCTCCTGCCATTCGACCGGCACGCGGCTTGGCCGTACGCCGCAGGCCGCACGGATCGCGTTCGCAACGGCGGCCGGACCGGGCACGGCCGGCGGCTCGCCAACACCCTTGGCCCCGAAGGGGCCGATCGGCGACGGCACTTGGACCAGCTCGACCTCGGTCAGCGGCGCCTGGTCGATGCTCGGAAGCCCATAGTCGATCAGGCTTGCAGTCATCAGCTGGCCTTGGGCGTCCCAGCGCAGCTCCTCGCCCAGCGCCCGGCCGACGGACTGGAGGCTGCCGCCGTGGACCTGGCCGACCACCTCCGCCGGGTTCAGCGCATGGCCGACGTCCTGGATGGCGGCGTAGCCAGTCAGCCGCCACTCGCCAGTCTCCCGGTCGACCCGGACCCGGGCCAGGTGCACAGTGAACATTGGCGACTGCTGGGTGATTGCCGACCGCCCGCGGCCCAGCACCGGCTCGTAGCGGCCGCCGAACTGCATCGACAGGCCGGCGAGGTGGCCAATTGCCACCGCCCGGCCAGGCACGCCGCGGACGTGGACCTCGCCGTCGCTGATCTCGAGGTCGTCGATCGACGCCTCCAACTCCTCGGAGGCGATCTCCAGCACCTGGCGGCGCGCCTCGGCCGCTGCTTGCTGGACGGCCGGTCCGACGGTGAAAACTATCTTGCTGCCTCCCGCCACGCCGGCGTACGGCGCCACCGCAGTGTCGCCGGTGTGGACATGGACGCGGTCCAAGCCGACGCCGAAGGTCTCGGCCGCGATCATCGCCAGCGTTGTGTCGGTGCCGCTGATGTCGGACGAACCGAGCTGGAGGTTCAAGGAGCCGTCGGTCTCGACGCGGCAGGCCGCAGCCGCCGGCTCCAGGCCCCCACCCCAGCCGCCGACCGCCAACCCAACCCCTTCGTCCTCAGCCGCTGGTGCCGTGTAGATGGGATGCCGGATCGCCGCCTCCAGGCACTCGACGAGCCCGATCCTCGGCCAGGTCGCGCCGTCCGGCCGGGGGTCGCCTTCGCGACTCGCGTTGCGCAGTCGCAGCTCGATCGGATCCTGGCCCAGCCGCTGAGCCAGCTCGTCCATCGCTGACTCGAGAGCGAAGTACGCCTGCGGGGCCCCTGGCGCCCGGTAAGCGGCGACGGGGCACTTGTTGGTGGCCACTTCGAGACCCTCCATGTCGAAGGCAGGGATTCGGTAAGTGCCGCCCAGCAGCAGACCGGCGAGACCGCCGAGGCCGCCTTGACCGGCGCCGTTGTCGAATACAACTCGCGCCCGGAGCGCTCGCAGCGTGCCGTCGAGGTCGGCGCCAAGCTTCAAGTCGACGATCGCGCCCGGGGCGCCCCGGCCCATCAGGAACTCCTCCGTGCGGGTCAGCTCCAGACGCACAGGCCTTCCGGTGCGGCGGGCCAGCAGGGCGACCAATGGCTCCAGCAGCGCGATCTTGCCGCCGAAGCCCCCGCCGACTTGGACCGGCACGACCCGAATCGAGCTCACGGGTGCCTCCAGCGCGCTGGCCACCGACTGGCGCGTGAAGAAACTGCCCTGGGTCGGCGCGTGGATCGTGAGGCCGCCGTCCGGCTCGGGGGCCGCCACCGCGAGGTGCGGCTCGATGAAGCCCTGGTGTACCGCAGGTATGTGGTAGCGCCCCTCGACGACGACCTCTGCCGCCGTGAAAGCCCCCTCGGCGTCGCCTCTTTGTAAGTGGACCTGAGCGGTCACGTTGGGCGGCCGGTCAGCCGCTGGCCCTTCGATGCCTGCCAGCCCATGCGCGCCTCCGTCGTCCAGACCGCCGCGCGCCCCCTCCAGAACCGTGGGGGCGCCATCGCCCATCGCCTCGAGAGGGTCGATGACCGCCGGCAGCGGCTCGTATTCGACCTCCACCAGCGCTATCGCATCGGCCGCCTGGGCTTCGGTCTCGGCCACGACCGCCACCACCGGCTGGCCTGCGTAGTGCACGCGGTCGACGGCGAGTGGCGCCTCCGGACCGGTCGCCGCCCCGGCCGGCAAATCGCGCCCCGAGACCGCTGTCAGAACGCCTGGCGCGGCAGCGGCAGCAGAGAGATCCACTGTTGCCAGGCGGGCCGCGGCGTGAGGAGAGAGCAGGAGCCGGGCGTAGGCCAGGCCGGCAGGCCTCAGGTCGGCGGTGAATCGCATCCCGCCCGTGACCTTGGCGCCCCCTTCCAGGCGTCGGTGGGAGACTCCGATCGCCGGCACTCCACCAGAGTAGCGACGGCCGGTTCCGCGGAGTGTGGCGGGCTCCGTTTCAGTCCGCCGATTTTGGCTCGCATCTCGGGTTTGCTGTCGCGGCTGGGTCGCCAGGCTTTGGCGATCACTTGAAAGACCGCCTGGTACGTCACCGCGTCGGCGACCGACCGTGTGATGTCCAGGTGTCGCTTTCCGACTCCGGCTTCGTCCTCGACTCAGTTCTGGTGGTGCGAGCCCTCAGCGGTGTATACGAACACCAGCGGCGTGATGCCACCGACGACTGTCGCGGGGCTTGTCTGAATTGAGCTCGCGCGTGTATGCTTTCGCCGTGGCGCAACTTCGCGTCACGACCAGCAGATCAGCAAAGCGGAGGAGTCGAATATGGCGCACGATCATTTGGCGGAGGTCAAAAAGCATGCTCCCCAAGCGAACCAGTCAGCAGTCGATGGCATAGTGAAGCATCTCGGCATTGCACTGCAGAGCCGTGATGCTTCCCTCGTGTCCTGTGGGGACAAGTCGGAGCGAGACCGAGTGCGCGACAGCTTTCTAAAGAAGAAGCTCGCGCTCACTCAGAGCGACGCCGAGCTTGATGCAGCTGTCATGGAGGTCTGCCAGAAGATGGCCGGCGACCGCGATAAGTCACGGGTGACCTTCTACTACCTGCTCGCTGAGAAGTACAAGAAGCTGGATACCTTCGCCTAGACAGCCAGAGTTATCTGAACCCGCGACCGGGCCCGCACCCGGGGGCAGCTGGTGAGCAATTCGCTGATCGCGAAGACCGCCTAAACAGACCGAGCGGTCGCGGGTGTTAGGCCCGTTGTCCGCGCGAACATAGGGTTCGAGCCCCTATTCGCGCAATTGTTTCGTCTTGAGCTTTCTACGGTCGCTGGGGGTCTGGCGCGTTCTCGCGCAGGCCCGGTGAGAAGAAGCAGTAGGAAACCAGGAGGCCGGCCACACCTGCCAAAAAGATCGAGCCGGTCCAGAGAGGCACGCTCCACCAGGTGCCACCGAGCGTGTCGACAGCTCCGAAGTAGAGCCCGTAGAGCGCCACCGGCCAGGCGAATCCGAAGACCCGCAGCGAACCCGGCCGCGAGGCGCACGGCCGAAGGCTGAAGAGGAGGACCTCGCCCACCACGCCTGCCAGCAGCCCCACCAGGGCGAACCGAAAGTGATCCTTCATGGCGCTCATCGCGAAGCTGTTTACAGTCAGCAGCAACAGCAGACTGCCCGGCGGCAGCTGAAGCCGGCGAAGGAGCAGGAACACCGCCGACAGTAGGACCGCCGACTGGAAGACTATGGAGATCTCCCCCAGCGCCTGCGCGGCGTAGACAGTTCCAGCCGGACCAACCTCCAGCGCGTAGGGATCGTTGAAGGGGTGGACGAATTGGCTGAAGAAGCTGATCACGGAGAGGAGGTAGGTCGCGGCAAAGATCGCCGGCCAGCCGGCCACCGACCTGCCCCGATTCCAGGCTGATCGCAGCGGCCCCCCGGCGGCGACCAGGCCGCAGCCGGCCAGGAGGAGATGAGGAGGGCTGATCAGGGCCGCAAAGCTGCGTTCGAAGCCAAACGTCGCGTGCCAGGCCAGATCCAGCGCACCCGCCAGAGCAAATCCGAGCACAGCCAGCAGGGAGAGGCCGTAGCCCGGCGGGAGCGAGCGACGCCAGGCGTAACCACTGAAATGGTTGCTGAGCGCCGTCAGCCCAAAGAGAGCCGCAGCCGCCGCCATGCCTGAATAGAGCACTGCGTGCCAGGGTGTGAAGAAGGTCTCGACCCGGAAGTGCTGATGCGCCCAGCCGTCCAGGTACAGGCCTGTCATCAGCCAGCCGCCCGCGGCGACAGCTCCCCACTCGAAAGCGGAACTCGCGGCTGGTGAGCCGGCGCGTGTGATGCGAGGGCGAGCGACCGGTCGGGCTTTGCTGATCAGGGCCATGGGTGCGCTTCTATCCTGCCACCCGGATCAACCGGCGGCCCGGTCGGCCATGGCCTTGTCACTTCCTGAGCAAGGCGACCCGCCGGCCGCTCCTAACATGCCCAGCATGGCGAGCGGGCCAGCCGGCGCGACGACTGAAGAGAGGGAAGTGATAAGCGTCAGCGGCCTGAGCCATGCCTACGCGAGCTCCGGACGCACTCTCCTGGTGCTGAGCGAGGTGCAACTTCAAGTCAGGGCAGGCAGCTACGTCGCGCTGACAGGTGATTCTGGTGAAGGCAAGAGCACTCTGCTGGCCCTGCTGGGTGGGCTGCAGCGAGCTCAGGGTGGCGAGCTGGTGGTCGCCGGCCAGGACCTGCGGCGACTACCTTCCCAACAGATGGCGCGGTTTCGCAGCCGGACGATAGGCTTCGTGTTCCAGCATCACTGTCTTGTCGAGAGCTTGACGGCCTTGGAGAACGCCGCCCTGGCGGCGCTCATCAACGGAGTCTCGCGGCCCGAAGCGGTGGCTCGAGCCCGAGCCCTCCTAGCGCAGGTGGGACTTCTGGAAAGGGCCGGCCACCTGCCCGGCCGGCTGAGCGGCGGAGAGCGGCAGCGCGTGGCTGTGGCTCGGGCCATGGTCAACCGCCCGGCACTCATTCTGGCCGATGAGCCGACCGGCAACCTCGATGAGCGGAACGCTCAGCGGGTGATGGATCTCATCGAGCAACTCCGCCATGAGTACGGCGCCACCCTGTTGGTGGTGACGCACGACAGCTCGCTCGCCTCTCGGGCCGCCACCACTCTGCGCCTCAAAGAGGGGAGGTTAGAGGCAGCATGAGCTGGGGGGCGACATTCAGGCTGGCGCTGAGCAGTCTGCTCAGGCGTCCAGCGCGAAGCGGCCTGACAGTCCTTGGTGTCGCCGTCGGCAGCGCCCTCCTGGTGGCCCTCGGCAGCATCGCTTCGGTGGCCGAGAGCCGCGCTGTCGAGCACTTCGGCAAAGGACTGCCGGTGGGCGCGATCAAGGTAGCTGACGATGCGCCGGCCTCCTGGCAGCTGCAGACCGACGACTTCCAGCTGGCCGGCCACAAGGATCTCAACCAGGATGCCATCCGCCAGATCCGCCGGCTCCCGAACGTGCGAGCTGTCGTGCCCATCCAGGCGGCGCCGGTGCTGGTGGTGCCGCCCTCGGGCGATTCGTTCGGCGCCACCATGGCCGGCACCGACCTCGGTTTGGGCGCCGATTCGCCTGTCTCAGTGCTGGCCGGCAGGCTCCCGGCGGCCGCCTCGCTGACTGAGGTTGCGGTGACGCAGTCATACCTTGACCACACCCACCCCGGCAGGCCGCCAGGGGCGGCCGTGGGAGAGGCGATCCAGGTCGCTGAGCCGCGGGTTGAAGCGCCTGGCTCGGAAGTTCCTTTCCGGCCTCGCTGGTTCCGGGCCAAGGTGGTCGGCGTCGTGTCTCAGGACGTAGCCGGCGCAGATCTCCTGGTCCCGCTGCAGCAGACAACTGCAGCGCGCGAGTGGGAGCTGTCGGGCGCTGCCGCACCGCCCGGTCTGCGCGGCGAGGGCAGCATCCGCTCCCCCTATTCGGCCCTGATTGTGATCGCCGACAGCATCGACACCATGCACGGCGTCAGGGTGGGAATCGACCAAATCGGCTTCGCGACCAGCGCCCCCGAGCATGTGCTGGCGGCCGTCCTTCGCTACCTGCACGTCGTGGACATCGTGCTGGTCGGGATCGGCGCCATAGCAGTTCTTCTGGCGGGCCTCAACATCGCCAACGCCTTGCTGACAGCAGTGAGGGAGCGGCGCCGCGAGATCGGCGTCCTGAAGGCAATCGGAGCCAGAGACCGCGACGTTGTGCGGTGGTTTCTGCTGGAGGCGACCTTGCTGGGATTCTTGGGCGGTGTGGCGGGCACCTTGGCAGGGCTCTTGCTGGCCCAAGCGCTGGCTCTCAAGGTCAGTGAATACCTGACCCAGCAGGGCATCCCGATCGAGGCGCTGAGACTCCAGGACCTGCCTTATGCGGTGGTCCTGCTCGGGGTGGGCGGCAGCTGGCTGCTGGCCCTTCTCGCAGCAGCTGTGCCTGCTCTACGAGCCGCCAAGATGCCTGCGAGTGAGGCCATGGCTGAGCTGTGACGAGCGTCTCACTCAGATCAGTTGCCGGGCGCTGGCCGGCTTTCGCTGCCGGGCTGCTGCTCTGTGCCTGCGGGCTGCAGAGCAGCTCGGCCACGCCCAACTCACCATCACCGAAGGTCTCGTTCAACGCGCACGTCTACGCCGCGCTGGGCGCCAGTGAGACCGTCGGCGTGGGCGCTGATCAGCCGGAGCGAGACGCCTGGCCGCAGGTCTTCTACAGCAACTACCTGCCGGAATCGGCCATCTTCTACAACTTCGGCTCAGCCGGGGCAACCACTGAGCAGGCGTTGAGCACCGAGCTCTCCGACGCGCTCGCGGTGCATCCAGATCTGGCGACCGTGTGGCTCAACACCAACGACCTCCTGCACGGCGTGCCGGCGAACACCTACGAACAGCAGCTCGACCAGCTGGTCGGCGCCCTCCGCCAGGGCGGCCGCACCCGAGTACTCCTGGCCAACACACCGGTCCTTGACGGGCTGCCAGCCTACCGGGACTGCCTAGGCTCGCAGCAGGGGCCTCGGTGCCTGCTCCATAACGGTCCGCCGCCCGACCCGGAAGCCATCAGGGCCGCCGTGGCCGGCTACAACGCGGCGATAGCCCGGGTCGCAGCTCGGCACGGTGCGGCGCTGATCGATCTCCACTGTCAGGGCGACATGGCCACCCAGCACCCCGACTGGCTCAGCGCCGACGGCTTTCACCCGAACACTCGGGGCTACGCCGCCATAGCCGGCGCCTTTGCTGGTCGCTCGCCGTGTCCCCGCAGCGCCTGACAGAGCGGCCGGTCTCAGTCCAGCTGCCGTCGATCTGCGATCAGGTTGGCGACGAGGCCGGTCCAGCCAGTCTGGTGGGACGCCCCCAGGCCCGCGCCGGAGTCGCCGTCGAAGTACTCGTGGAAGAGGAGCAGATTCTGCCAGGCGGGATCTCGCTGCAGCCGCTCATAACCCCCGAACACCGGCCGGCGCCCATCCGGACCGCTGAGGAAGAGCCCGACGAGACGCGCCGCAAGCTCGTCAGCCACCTGGTCAAGGGCCAGCCAGCGACCTGAGCCGGTCGGGCACTCCACCTTGAACTCCGAGCCCAGGAACCGGTGATACCGCTTGAGCGCTTCGATCAGTAGGTAGTTGACGGGGAACCAGACCGGCCCGCGCCAGTTGGAGTTGCCACCGAACAGCCCGCTGGTCGACTCGGCAGGCTCGTAGTCGAGCTGCGCCTGGAAGCCGTCGACGGCCATCTGGAGGGGATGCTCGCGATGCCAGCGAGAGAGCGCCCGGACGCCATGGTCGGAGAGGAACTCGGCCGGGTCCAGCACACGCGCGAGGATGCGGCGCAGGCTCTGGGGCCCGACTATCGCCAGCAGGCGGTAGCCGGCGTGGTTGGGGTCGTCCATGTGCTCCACCACGCCGGCCGCCTCCGGACGGTGAGAAAGGAACCAATCCATTGCGCGGGCGAAGCTGGGCAGCCGGTTCAGCGTGTCAGGCCCGAGTGTGGTCACTGCGTAAAGCGGGATCAAACCAACCATGGAATGCGCGCGCAGCGGCACCGACGAGCCGTCCGGACGGCGCAGCACGTCGTAGTAGAAGCCGTCGACCTCGTCCCAGAGACCCTTGTCGTTCAGAGTGACGGCGATCAGCACGAAGTGCTCGAAGAACTTGATGGCCATGTCCTCGTACGTCCGATCCCGCTCGGCCAGCCGAAGCGCTATCTCCCAGAGGTGCAGGCAGTACATGGCCATCCAGGCAGTGCCGTCCGATTGTTCGAGATGGCCTGACACCGGCAGCGAACTGCGGTCGAAGGGGCCTATGTTGTCCAGTCCCAGGAAACCTCCCTCGAAGATGTTGTTGCCTTCGCTGTCCTTTCGGTTGACCCACCAGGTGAAGTTCAGGAGCAGCTTGTGAAAGATGCGTTCCAGAAAGTCGTAGTCGTCGCCGCCACTGATCTCGAAGACGCGCAACGCGGCCCAGGCATGGACAGGCGGGTTCACGTCGCTGAACGACCACTCGTAGGCAGGGAGCTGGCCGTTGGGATGCATGAACCACTCGCGGCAGAGCAGGATGAGCTGGCTCTTGGCGAACTCGGCATCGACATGGGCCAGAGTGACGCAGTGGAACCCCAGGTCCCAGGCGGCGTACCAGGGGTACTCCCACGGGTCAGGCATTGAGATGACGTCCTGGTTGAAGAGATGCCGCCAATCCGAATTGCGGCCGTTCTGCCGGCTGGCCGGAGGCGGCTGCTGGCTGGGATCCCCCTGGAGCCAGGTTCGAACGTCATAGTGATAGAACTGCTTGGACCAGAGCAGGCCGGCAAAGCCCTGACGCATGACGCGGGCCTCGTCGGCGGAGGCGTGCAGGGGCGTGAGCGCAGCGTAGAACTCGTCAGCCTCCGCCTCCCGCTGCGTCATCACCGCTTCAAAGTCCGCGAAGTCAGCCTCGCCCTCCGAAAGCCGTAGGCGCAGCGTGGCGGTGCCGCCGGCGGCGACATTTAGCCGGTAGCGCAAGGCCGCCTTGGTCCCGGTCAGCCCAGGGTTCACTGTCGCCGAGCCGCGAACGACGAAATCGTTGATGCCGTCCTTCGGGTAGGGCGTGGTTGGCGCTGCTCCCCACAGACGCTTCAAGTTCGTCTCGTTCTCACAGAACAGCAGATCGTGGTCGCCCTCGCCAATCAGCCGGCGCAGGCCCAGCTCCGGATGTTGGGCCAGCACACAACTCCCATCAGCCCGCAGCTGGGGCCTGATCGCCCCCGGTGACCAGGACCAGGTGTTGCGAAACCAAAGCGAGGGCAGCACCTGCAGTTCCGCCGCCGCGGGCCCGTGGTTGCGTGCGGTGAGCCGCACGTAGATCTCCTCCGGCGCCGCCTTGGCGTAGTCGACGGTGATCTCCCAGTAGTTGTCAGCCTCGAAGGCGCCGGTGTCGAGCAGTTCCAACTCCGGCTCCTGCTTGCTGCGCCGGGCGTTCTCGCTGACAAGCTGGGAGTAGGGGAACTCGGCCTGCGGGTACATGTAGCGCCAGCGCAGCCAGGAATGGGTGGGGGTCGAATCCAGGAACCACCAGTACTCCTTGACGTCCTCGCCGTGGTTGCCTTCGGGTCCGGTGAGGCCGAAGAGGCGCTCCTTCAGGATCGGATCGCGTCCGTTCCAGAAGGCGAAAGCCAAGCAGAGTGTCTGGCGGTCGTCGCAGATACCCGCCAGGCCGTCTTCATTCCAGCGGTAGCTGCGGGAACGGGCATGGTCGTGGGGAAAGAAGTTCCAGGCATCGCCATCAGGGCTGTAGTCCTCGCGCACGGTGCCCCAACCCCTCTCGCTGAGATAGGGCCCCCAGTGGCGCCAGGGCGCCCGGCCGCTGGGCACTTCGGCGAGACGCCGAGCTTCGGCCCCCAGCTCACGGCCCGATTGGACGCTCACCGCGCGGTGGCGGACCGGCAGAGAGCCGCCAGCGAGCGACCGTGGCCCTGAACACCGCTCGCGATCCGCATTCTCGGTGCGTCTGCATCGCCGCGCAGCTGCAGCGCGCCACCGGGTCCGGTTGCCACTCATGCATTCTGGCTGAGCCGCCCGTCCCATCAGCGGTCCGCCAGTCGCCGCTACCATCAGGGGTTGCGGCGTGACGCTTGCATTCCGGCCTTCCTGTGCTACAGCTGATCCGCTCCGATGTAGAAAACCTACTGTTTGACACTCACGTTTCTTGCATATAACATGTAGGAAATGGCGGAACCGATCCAAGACCCAGTGCTCGAATGGCTCCCAATAGGAGCCGACGTCGAGCCTGCGCCGCTGGAGGTGCTCAAGGGCGGAATCGATCCGGAGGCGCCGAGCACAGGCGCGCCCCCGGCAGGGCGCAGCACCTTCGAGGAAGCAAGGAAGCGCGGTCCGCTGGGCGTCCTCCAGCTGTTGGGCCCCGGCCTCATCACCGGCGCCAGTGACGACGATCCCAGCGGCATCGGCACCTACTCGCAGGTTGGCAGCCAGTTCGGCTTCGGGATGCTCTGGCTGGCGCCCTTCACCTTTCCGATGATGGCGGCTGTGCAGGAGGTCTGCGGCCGGATCGCTCTGCAGACAGGCGTGGGGCTTGCCACTTCGTTGCGCAAGAAGTTTCCCACCGCGCTGGTGGGCGTCTGCATCGCGGCGCTGCTGATAGCGAACACCATCAACGTGGGCGCCGACCTGGGTGCTGTGGCGAGCGGTGCCTCCCAGCTGACGAGGCAGCGAGTTCCTGCGATTCTGTTCGTGGTGCCGGTGGCAGCCTTGGTCGCAGTACTCCAGCTGTTCGTCAGCTTTCAATGGATATTCCGCGTGTTCAAGTGGCTGACGCTTTCGCTTTTCGCCTACATAGTCACCGGCTTCGTTGCGCACCCCGACCTTCTGCAGGTTGTCAAGGCGACGGTGATCCCACATCTGGAGTTCTCGCAGAACTTCGTGATGGGCGTCGTGGCGGTTCTTGGCACCACCATTTCGCCCTATCTGTTCTTCTGGCAGGCCTCGGCGGAAGTGGATGAGATGAGTGCGGCGGAACCGACCACTGAGGTGCGGCGCAGCCGGCTCAAGGCCAGCGAACTGCGGGCCGCCCGGACCGACATCTTCATCGGCATGGCCTTTTCGCAGATCGTCATGTACTTCATCATCCTGACCTCAGGCGCCGTGCTTCACGCGCACGGCAAGACTGACATCCAGTCCGCCGATCAGGCGGCCTCCGCGCTCGAGCCCTTTCTCGGCTCCTTTGCCTTTGTCGCCTTTGCCCTGGGCATGATCGGCACCGGGCTGCTCGCCATTCCCATCCTCAGCGGCTCCGCCGCGTATGCCCTGAAGGAGTTCATGGGCTGGCGGGGTTCGCTGGCGGTGAAGCCGCGCTACCGGCCCACCTTCTACGGCATCATGGTCGCCGCAGTTGTGACCGGAGCGTTCATGAACTTCCTGCACATCGATCCGATCAAGGCCCTCTTCTACACAGCCGTGCTCAACGGTTTGGTAGCGCCGCCGCTGCTGGTGCTGATCACACTGCTGGGAGCAGACCGCAAATACATGAAGCAGCACGTCAGCGGTCGGCTGAGCCAGGCGCTGTGCTGGGCCGCCACCGCCGCCATGGGCGCGGCAGCCATCGCCCTCATCGTCACGCTGATCCCGGGAGCGAAGCTGCCCGGCGGCTAACCTGGAGCCGCCGTGAGCGCTGACTTCGCCTGCTACACCACGCGCTGGCCGGTGCGAAACTATGAGCTCGACAGCAACGGCCACGTCAACAACGCCGTCTACCTCAACTGGGCCGAGCAGATGGCGATGGAGCATGCCGAACTCGCCGGCTACGGCCGTGCCTGGAGCCGGGCGCAGGGCGGCTGGTGGCTGGTTCATCGCAGCCTGATCACTCACCACCGACCTGCCCAGTTCGGCGATGTGGTCGAGCTGACTGTTCGGGTGATCTATCTGCGCGGCAGCCGCGGTGTGCGCCAGACGGAGATCCGTCGGGTGGCCGATGGTGAGGCCCTGGCTGAGGTGCTGACCGAGTGGGTGTGGGTGCGCGAAAGCGACGGTCGGCCGGCACGGCTGCCACGTGAGCTGCAGGAACTGGGACGCTCAGCCACCGAGGCCACGCTGGCGCGCGATCCAGGCTTTCTGCAGGCTCTGCGCCGAACGCCCGGCCGGTAGTGCCCCTGCTTCCACTTAGCGGCTGATGAGGTTCAGAAACTCGCCCCGGGTGCGAGCGTCAGAGCGGAAGACGCCAAGCATGCAGGAGGTCACCGTCTGACCGCCGACCTTCTCCACCCCGCGCATCTCCATGCAGAGGTGGCGAGCCTCAATCACCACCCCGACGCCCTTGGCCTCGGTGAGCTGCAGCAGCGCTTCGGCGATCTCCCGCGTCATCCGCTCCTGCAGCTGCAGGCGGCGAGCGAAGACGTCGACCACGCGAGGAACCTTGCTCAGGCCCAGCACTTTGCCGCGCGGCAGGTAGGCGACATGCGCGGCTCCAAAGAAAGGCAGCAGATGATGCTCACAGAGGCTGTAGAACTGCACATTCTTGACCAGGACCATCTCGTCGTACTGCTGCTCGAACAGCGCGTCTCCGAGCAGGTCCTCCAGGTCAGCGCCATAGCCACCGGTCAGGTAGGTGAGCGAGTCGGCCGCCCGCTCAGGCGTTCCCCGCAGCCCCTCGCGTCCGACGTCCTCGCCGAGCTGCTCGATGAGGGCTCGGACTAGTTGTTGTAGCGCCTCGGCCGAGCTGTGAGGCTGGGAATGATGCGCGCTCACGGCACCATTCTGCCAACTGGTCAACCCCCGCTCCAGATTGCAGGGGCCGGATCTGGGGCGGTGTAACGCAGCGCGGAAAAGGCCCGAGAACCTAGCGGAGAACTGGCCATGGCCTTCTATGCTGACGAGACGTGAGCGAGCCGCCCGCGCCTGACGACGACCTCGACGCACAATCGGCGGACAGCTGGGTCAGCTTGGGCGAGGCGGCCCGGCAGCTGGGTATCAGTCAGCAGACGCTGCGGCGGTGGGCCGACAGAGGCCAAGTCAAGAGCTTTGTCACTCCCGGCGGACACCGCCGTTTCCAGCGGTCAGTGCTGACGGAGCTGCTGCCCGCGCCGCGGCTTCGGCGCCCGCAGCTTGCGGATCTCGGCAGTTCCCTCGATCGCATGGCCGATGCTTACAGGCGCCGGCTGGACGCCGAAGGAAGCCCGCTGCCGATTCTGGCGCTGCTGCCCGAGTCCGAGCGAGAGCGCTTCCGCGAACGCGGCCGGCGGATGGTGGAGCTGCTGCTGAACCACCTGGACGCGGACTCCCCGCCGGTGGCCTTGGCCAGTCTGCACGAGGCGGCAGCCCATGCGGTCGAGTACGGAGTCATCGCGGCCGGGCTGGGCGCCTCGTTGGGTGAAGGGATCGAGATGTTCCTCCGCTACCGGGCACCATTCCTGGAGGAGCTCGCAGTCATCGCCCGGCGCCGCCGCCTGGACACGGCTGAAGCAACAGGCCTGCTGATCGACGCCGAAGCGGCCTTCGACAAACTGCTGCTGTCCTTCATGGCGGGCTGGCAGGAGGCGTAGCTGCCGCCGCCGAAGGTGAGTAGCGGATTGCTGGGGCCTCGGTGGACACGTCGGCCACCGGCGTCTGTCAGAGCAGCCTGACCTAGGATCGGCTGGCCGGCCGGTACTCAAGGATGACGATGCCGGATCTGAAGGTCCGGGTGTGCGTCAGCTCTAAGGCTCTCCGGTCAACATCGGCCGCGAACAGCCGCTGGCCCTCACCCAGCACAATTGGGTGCAGCATCAAGCGGTAGAGGTCGATCAGATTCTCTTGTCCAAGAGCATTGAACAGCTGCGCACTGCCGGACAGAAGGATGTCCTGCCCTGGCTCCGCCTTCAACTTGCGCACCTCCTCCGCGAGATGTCCCCTGAGCAGCTGCGAGCCTTGCCATTCAAGCTTCTCAGCGGTCGCCGAGACCACGTACTTGGGCATGCTGTTCATCCTGTCCGCGAAACCGGCCTCGTCCTTCATGGCAGGCCAGGCGGCCGCGAAACCGTCGTAGGTCTTGCGCCCCAGGAGCAGGGCGTCGCTCGCCTGCAATTCCTGCCATTTGAACTGTGCAGCTTCGTCGTCGAAGAATGGCCCCGACCAGCGGCCCGGCTCCTCGAAAACGCCATCGAGCGATAGGTACTCAGTTGCCACCAGCCTCATGTTTTCCTCCGCTGAATCTCGATATTGACAGCGACGGCCGGCTTGAGCCCGGCTCTGGCGTCGGATCGTCAGGCACTACTGAATACGTCGATCAAGTTATCGGCAGAACGACAGGTTCGAGCAATCAGATGAGCCAAACCTTCGCCTCGGCGCTGAGTGGGCGACTGTCACCTACCCACCATGTCGGCGGGACGGAGGCGCATCGCCGACCAGGTCTCCTCGACAGCGCGTCGGTGAGCCAGTTAGTGGCGTACTCCTCAAGAACGTCAGCCGTGGTGGAAGCGAGGCTGGTCGCCGGCCGGCCTGGTCGGGCGGAGCCGGCGCGCCAGCGCACCGCGGCGGGGTTCGCAGATCAGCACTACCAGAAACAGCAGAGTGCTCAGGCAGACGATAAGGCTGCCGCTGGAGACGTTCAGGTAGTAGGCGATGACGAGGCCTGCCACACCACTGAACGCGCCAAGGCAGGCGCTCAGCAGCAGCATTCGCGGCACGCGCACGGTGAGCAGGCGCGCGGTGGCGGCGGGGGTGATCAGGAAGGCCACCACGAGGATGTTGCCGATCGCGCGCAGCGAGACCACCACCGTCGCCGCCAGGAGCAGCAGGAGCAGCAGGTCTAAAAGCAGCCCCCTGAGGCCCATCGCCTCCGCCAAGCCGGGATCGAACGCGCGGAGCACGAAGCGGCGGTGGAAGATCAGCAGCACCGAAGCCACCACGGTGGAGAGCCCGAGCGTCAACCACAGGTCCTCCGGGCTGACGAGCAGAACGTTGCCGAAGAGGAAGTCCTCCAGCGCCGTCGCGTAGCTGTGCACTGTTGAGATGAGCACGATGCCGAGAGCAAAAGCCCCTGTCAGGACCACGCCAATGGCCGCGTCCTCCTGAATCCGCTGATCGCGGGTGATGAGCCCGATCGAGACCGCCGCGACCGCGCCCGCTGCGAGGGCGCCGTACAGGATCGCGGTGGCGCCCGAGAGCAGAAAGGCGATCACCACACCGGGCAGGACGGCGTGGGAGAGGGCGTCAGTCATGAACCCCAGGCGGCGGAAGATCACATAACAGCCGAGTGCGCCACCCAGCCCGCCGCTGAGCAGAACCTGGACCAGCGCCCGACGCTGCACCTCCAGCAGGAACGGATCACTGAGCCACTCCAGCGTCACCGCGCCTGGTCCCCCAGCGCCAGGCCGCCGTCAGGCAGCACCAGCAGGTGTTCACCGTAGATGAGCTCGAGCGTGTCGCGCCGCAGCAGGCGGTCGGCCGGTAGGTCTGCCACCACCGTGCCGTTCACACCCCAGACCCTGTCCGCCATGCGCGCCGAGCCGACCACGTCGTGAGTCGCCATCAGAACGGTCCCGCCCCGGCTGCAGAACGCGTGGAGCAAGCGGAGGACGCCGTCCTGGCTGGCTGGATCGACCCCGGAGAGCGGCTCGTCCAGCAGCAGCACCGGCGCCTGCGAGAAGAGCGCCCGGGCCAGCATCACCCGCTGCTGCTGGCCCCCGCTGAGCTCACCGATCGAACGCTCCCGCAGCTCGGCCAGGCCCACCTGCTCAAGCCCACCGAGCGCCGCCTCACGGTCAGTGGCTGCCGTCCAGCCAATGCGGCGCAGCGAAGCCTGGCGCCCCATCAGCACCACGTCGAGCACGCTGGCGGGGAAGGTCCAGTTGATGTCCTCCCGCTGGGGCACATAGGCCAGCAGTCGCCGGCGGCCCGAGCCCTCGAGCCCGGCCACGGCGACGCGGCCGCTGACGGTCACGATGCCCACGACTGCCTTCAAGAGAGTGCTCTTGCCGGCTCCATTCAGCCCGACCAGGCAGACGAAGCTGCCGGCGGGTGCGCTGGCGGTTGCATCCTGAAGCGCCAGCAGGCTGCCGTAGCGGGCGCTCACCCTCTCCAGATAGACGGCGGGCGGCTCGGTCAACAGCTGCTGAACCCCTCAGCCATCACGGCGCCGTTGTGGCTGAGTGCGCCCTCCAGCGTCCCGCCCGGGCTGCCCGGCTCTCCCAACGCGTCACCGTACAGCTTGCCGGCGAAGACTCTGGCTCCGGATTCCCGAGCGATCTGAGCTGCCAGATTGGGGTCGATGGTGGTTTCGGTGAAGATGGCGCAGACGTGGTCCTGCCTTATGGCAGCGACCAGACGGGCAACGTCAGCCGGTCTTACAGCAGCTATCGAATCGGTGGCCGGGACTATGTCGCCGACCAGGGTGATCCCGTAGCGGGGCAGAAAGTAGTTGAACGCGTCGTGGTTGGCGACGAACAGGCGGCGCGGGGCGGGGACGGGATCGAGCTTGGTGTGAATCTGGCGGTCGGCCGCGTCAAGGCGATCGCTGAGCGCAGCTGCGTTGCGCTGATAGGTCGCGCGGCCGGCCGGGTCCAGTCGCGTCAGCTCATCTGAGATGGCCGCTGCCGCCAGCTTGGCGTTGTCCACGTCGTACCACCAGTGCGGGTCCTGGCCGCCTTCGCCGGCATTGCCTGAGCGAAGATGCACGTGCTTCGCCAGGTCGACAGCGTGCACGGTTTCGCCAGCTGCCGCCAGGCCCCGGTCGAGCCACTTGTCGGCTCCGGCCCCGCTCTCGAAGACGGCGGCCGAGCGCGCCAGCTGGGTC
Organism: Candidatus Dormiibacter sp.; assembly: GCF_050999135.1. Taxonomy (NCBI): domain Bacteria; kingdom Bacillati; phylum Candidatus Dormiibacterota; class Candidatus Dormibacteria; order Candidatus Dormibacterales; family Candidatus Dormibacteraceae; genus Candidatus Dormiibacter; species Candidatus Dormiibacter sp. Next base: position 39,295 of record NZ_JBPCPN010000029.1, read on the forward strand.
ACCTGCTCAGGCTTCAGCTCGTACTGGTGGGGATCGGTGTTCGGCCCCAACAGTGGCGTCAGCTGGACCCGTTCGCCACCGACAGCCCTGATGAGAGCGCTGACCTGGGTCAGCGTGCTCGTCACCCGCAGCGCGCCCGGTTTGGATTGACCGGCCTGCCCAGCGCCACAAGCCAGGCTCAGCAAAACCAACAAGCCGGCCAGAGCCACGGCTTGGGTCACTCTCATGGTGAAGCAGCATAGCATTTGCGCAAATGATTTGCGCAACCGGCTTGCTTCATGCTTTAATGGCTGCATGCCCCGGCCCAGTCCTGTCAGCGATGCAGTTCGCGGCGTCATCGATGCGGGCCAGCGGCACGCCTGGGCGCTCGACGAGCTGCTGGATTCCGTTCGCACCCATGTCCCTGGCGCCGACTACTCAACAGTCTTTCGGGCTGTCACCATGCTTGAGCGCTCGGGCGAGGTGAACCGGGTGGAGGTGGGCGACGGCAAGGCCCGTTACGAACCCAACCAGGAGCACCACGAGCACATCCGCTGCCGCGATTGTGGCCAGGTCGCTCAGGTGCCGGGCTGCGTACTGCTGGCGGCGGAGTCAGAGATCGCGGGGGCGACGGGCTTCCAGGTGGACGGGCACAGCCTGCTCTTCTCCGGCGTTTGCCCGATCTGCCAGCGCAAGAACGACGGCTAGTGGACTGTAACTGTCGGATGTGGAGCAGGCCGCAGGCTCGGAGACCGGCGTTCCAGGCGGGTGGTGCCAAGGATCGGGTGGCGCAAGGAGGAGCCCATCTCAAGATGGGTGACGACGCGCGCCGGGCCCCGAGACGCCGGCATCGGCGAGCGAAGCGAGCCCGCCCGTCTGGGGCGTCGGATGCTCCATATTCGGCTGTTACGGTCCACTAGCGCGCCCGACGCCGTGGTCGTCGGCTCAGGTCCGAACGGGCTGGCGGCCGGCATCACGCTGCTGGAAGCCGGCCGCTCGGTCCTGGTCCTGGAGGCCGCCGAGCAGCCGGGCGGTGGCCTGCGCAGCGAGCAGCTGACCGAGCCGGGCTTCCGCCACGACGTGTGCGCATCGGTCATGGCGTTCGCCCCGGTTTCGCCTTTCCTGCGACGGCAGAGCCTGCGCCTGCTGACGCCGCCTGCTCCGCTGGCCCATCCGCTGGAGGGCGACGCAGCTGTGATCCTGGAGCGCTCGGTGGAGGAGACGGCCGCCGGCCTTGACCCGCCCGATCGCGCCGCCTACGGTCGCCGGCTGGGTGGCTTGGTCCGCGGCGCCGAGGCGGCGTTCGCCGACCTGCTCGCAGGCCCTCGGCTGCCGCAGCTGGCGCTGACGGGAACCCGCTTCGGCGTCACGCCTCTCCTTCCCGCTGTGGTTCTGGCGCGCCACGCGTTCCAAGGCGACCGGGCTCGCGCGCTCCTGGCCGGCTGCTCGGCCCATGGTGGCGTGGCCCTGACGGAGCCCGTGAGCGCTGCCTTCGGCCTGGTCCTGCAGGCGACCGCACATGCTGGCGGCTGGCCGCTGGCCAGGGGTGGCTCGCAGTCAGTCGCCGCCTCTCTGGTCCAGCGCCTGCTCCAGCTGGGCGGCGAGATCCGCTGCGGCGAACGCGTGGCTGACGTCGAGCAGCTGCCCGGCCGCGCTGTTCTGCTTGATCTGACGCCGCGCCAGGTGCTGCGTCTGATCGGTAGCCGACTGGGCGTCCGCTACAGGCGTGGGCTCGAGCGTTACAGGTATGGTCCTGGCGCGTTCAAGCTGGACTGGGCCCTGAGCGGACCCGTGCCCTGGCGGGACCTTGCGTGCCGCCGAGCCGCCACAGTCCACCTGGGTGGAACGTTGGCCGAGATAGCGGCGGCGGAGCGGGACGTGAACCAGGGCCGGCATGCCCTGCGGCCTTTCGTGATCTTCGTCCAGGCAAGCCTGTTCGATCCCAGCCGGGCTCCCGCCGGTCGGCACAGCGCCTACGCGTACTGTCATGTGCCGAACGGTTCGGCAGTGGACATGACCGAAGCCATCGAGCGGCAGGTGGAGCGGTTCGCGCCCGGCTTCCGCGACCTGGTACTGGCGCGCTCAGCGATGAGCCCGGCTGCGCTGGAGCAGCACAACCCGAACCTGGTGGGCGGAGATCTGAATGGGGGCCGGCAGGACCTGCGCCAGCTCTTTACTCGGCCGCTGCCGCGCTGGAGCCCCTACACGACGCCAGATCCGCGCCTCTACCTCTGCGGCCAGGCAACGCCGCCCGGCGGAGGTGTGCATGGCATGTGCGGTTACAACGCCGCCCGGGCTGCTCTGCGCCGCACGCTCCGTTGAGCAGACCGCTCGGGTAGAACCCGGGAGAAAGTACACCCTGCCACGGCAGCGATGCACGCCGGCGACTGGTTGCTCAAGCTCCTGCTGATCGCCGTCATCGTAGGCCTGCTCCACTGACCGCGACCCGACAGACCACGACCACAACCGCCACCGAAACCGATAGGAGGATGATCGATGAACAGCACGTCAGCATCGACCACCGGGCCGCTCGATCACACGTTTACCGCGACACTCACACAGAGCCCCGCCAAAGGCGGATGGACCTACGTCGTCATGGACGGCTCCGCCGACTTCTTCGCCACCCGCGGACTGGTCAAGGTCAGCGGGATCATCGATGACCAGCCCTTCACCAGCTCATTCATGGCGCTCGGCGACGGCACCCACAAACTTCCGGTCAACGCCACCATCCGCCGCCACCTCGGCAAGCACGTCGGCAACACCGTCACAGTCCATCTCGACCAACGACTGAAGTAGTCAACTACGCAGATCCGGCACCAGCCTGGCGACAATCCGCCTCAGGAACCAGCGGGCCGCGGCGGTAGCCGACCTGCTCGTCGGGCTCGCCCCTGTCGTTCCGGGCTCCTACGTCGGTTTGGCGGCGGGCGCGCTGGCACCACCCACCAGCACCCCTGGCGCACGAGGTTCTTCAGGTAGTTGGTTCGTGCGCCCGGCAGCCACGGCGATAACCTATGCGCATGAGCAGCCTGGCTCAGAAGCTGAGACTGCCGGAGGGCGGCCGCGTGTCGATCGTGAACGCTCCGCCCGGGTACCTCGACCGGCTCGGTATCTCGGCGCCCAGCCATGGGCCTGACCTCGACTTCATCCAGCTGTTCGTTAAGGACAAGGACGAGCTGCGCCGCCTGGGACCGGGCACGATCGGGTCGGTAAAGACTAGCGGCCTGCTCTGGATCACCTATCCAAAGAGTGGCAAGACGCGAGGTGCCACTGATCTCCCCGCCACCCCGTGGTGGCACCGCGGTGACGTGCTCGACGAGATCACCGGTGTGACCGGATACCTACCGTTGGCGCAGGTTTCCATCGACGACCACTGGACCGCCCTGCGCTTCAAGCCGGCCAGAGAAGGCATGAGCACTATGTGGCCCGAGGGCCGTGCGAGCATTTCTGGCAGGAGCAGGCAGCTGAGCGATCGGCGCGCGCAGGTTGACCTCCATACCAGGGTCGATCTGCTCCAGCTCGGGGTCGTTCAGCAAGCTGCTCACCGGCACGCCCGCGTTGGCGTTGAGCATGTCGACGGGGTCGGCCTCGGCCGCCAGCCGCTCCGCCTCGCCCCGAAGAGCTAGCCGACTTCGATCTCGGACAGAAGTTCGATGCCGCGATCTGCCTTTTCAGTAGCCAGCAGCAGTCCGTACGAGCGCGAGGTGGGGCTGCGGGACGGGACTCGCGTTCACGTCCGGCCCATCCGGCCGGAGGACGAGCCGCTGCTGCAGGACGCTGTGGCTCACATGTCGGAGCGGAGTGTGTACTTCCGCTTCTTCTCACCCCTGAAGCGCCTACCGGAGGCCATGGCCCGCAAGCTGGCCCGGGTCGACTATGAGGATCGCTTCGCCCTGGTCGCGTACTGCCGGGAGCGCGGCGAAGAGAGGATAGTGGGGGTGGCCCGCTACGATCGCGCCCCGGGCACAGATGCCGCCGAGGTGGCTGTAGCCGTCGTTGATGAGGTGCAGCGGCAAGGTTTGGGCTCGCAGCTGTTGAGCCTTTTGGCGCAGGTGGCGCGGGAGCACGGCCTCAGGACCTTCACGCTCATCGTCCTGCCCGAGAATCAGAGCATGCTGGCACTGCTGCGCAAGCTCGGCTGGATCCATCGCGCGATCTTCAGAGGCGGCCTCTACGAGATCTCCTTCGAGATCTGACCCTGTGGCGCACTGAGCGTCCCTGGTCAGCGATGATTCAGTAGATGCCGGCTCGGGAGAGGGAACTGATCAGGATGAACGCTGCCGAACTGGAGGCGTTTCTCGCCTCTGAGAGCACGATGACTATCGCCACCATCGGCCCGCAGGGCCGGCCGCATCTGATGCCCGTCCACTACTACTTGGAGCGGGACGGCCGCCCGGCGACTTGGACCTACGCCAAATCGCAGAAGACCCGGAACCTGGAGCGCGATCCTCGAGCCACCCTCCAGGTGGAGGCGGGCCAAGAGTACGGGGAGCTGCGGGGAGCGATGCTGGAGGCGGACGTCGAGATCGTCCGCGACCTCGATGTCGTGGCTCAGATGGGCTGGCAGGTAGTGACGCACTCTGGCCGCCAGAGTTCCGGCACCGTTGACCTTGGGGGAGACGCCCGGGCCCGCGTTCTGGCCCAGGCGCCAAAGCGGGTGGGCCTCCGCTTCACCATCACACGAGCGCTGACTTGGGACCACCGCAAGCTCAGCCCGAGGGCCGCCCAGACTGGCCAGGCGGCGCCGAGGTGATCTCGGCCAGGTGTTCCCGATTGATCTCGAGGAACCGCTCCATGGTTCCAAAACCTGTGACGTGGCCGCCGCCCGTGCCAACCAGCTCCATAGCCCTCCGCCCGTTGGCCGCGCAAGCGGTGAGGTCGATGCCTGTGGTCACCCCCGAGGACTCGAAGAGGTAGACCAGGTCCTCGGTGGCCACGTTCCCCATCTCGGTGGTGTGAATAGGCATGGCTATACCTCCGCCGATCCCGCCGGCCGAACCGTCGAAGCCCCTGGCCCCTGCCTCGTAGCCGGCGAAGGCGTTGCCGAGCGCGGTGCCCGCCAGCGTGTGCAGGTGCAGGCCGAGTTGGAACTCGGGCCAGCTGTGGAGCACCGCTGACACCCGCTCCCGGACCAGCGCCGGCCAGGCCAGGCCGATGCTGTCGGAGAGATGGATGTCACGGATGCCAAGCTGGTAACCGCGCTCTGCTATGCGGAGCACTGAGTCCAGGGGAACCAGGCCGTCATAAGGGCAGACGAAGGAGATCGCCATGCCCAGCGCCACCTCGGTGCCAGAGCGGGCGGCCAGCTCGACGGACCGCTCGATGTCCTCCAGGTTCTCGTCGATCGACATGTTGGAGTTGAGCCGCTGATAGGTGGGGCTGGCGGCCACCAGGCAGGAGATCTTCGGCACCCCGGCGGCAATGGCCCGCTGCGCACCTCGGAAGTTCGGCACCAGCGCGCGCAGCCTGACACCGCCCAGGTCACGTCCGACCAGCCGCTCTGCGATCGCCTCGGCGTCGGCCAGCTGGGGAATGACACGCGGGTGGACGAACCCGGCGATCTCGATCTCGGGCACGCCTGTCGCGGCGACAGCCTCGATGAAGGCAACTTTCTCATCGGTGCTCGGCTGACGAAGTCCGGGCTCGTAGAGCAAGGTCTGCAAGCCGTCGCGGGGGAACACCTCAGCGATTCGAACCTTGGGTGCCTCTCGGTCTGAAGTTGTCATTGACCAGCCTCCCGGTGGTTGGCGCGAGGCGGATCCGCCTCCGCGTACCGGCTGTCGAGTTCGGTCCAGCCGGCGAGGTCGACGATGGCGTCGCGCGCTGCGAAGGGCGCCAGCCGGTCTCGCACGGCTTTCGATGAGCCGTCGCGGAAGAGCGCCTCAGCCGTGAGCTGCATGGCGCGGATGGCCGCCCGCTGCAGGTCCGAGGGAACTATCACGAGCCGATAGCCCATCTGCTCCAACTCGGCAGCCGGGATCAATGGGGTGCGGCCGCCCGCGAACATGTTGATCAGGAGAGGCTCGCTGAAGGAGCCGGCGATGGTCTCGATCTCCTCCCGGCTGGTGGGTGCCTCGATGAAGATCACATCGGCGCCCGCGTCGGCGTACAGCCGACCGCGCCGGATCGCCTCGGCGAAGCCGGCTTGGCCGCGCGCGTCGGTGCGGGCGATGATCAGCATCTCCCGCCGGGTGTCGACAGCCGCCCGCAGCTTCTGGACCATCTCCTCGGCGCGGATCAACTGCTGGCCCGAGTAGTGGCCGCACTTCTTCGGGGCCACCTGGTCCTCCAGGTGGATGGCCGCGGCGCCCATTCGCTCGAACTCCCGCACAGTCCTGATCACGTTCAGGGCGTTGCCGTAGCCGGTGTCGGCGTCGGCGATGACCGGCAGCTCCGTCGCGTCGACCACCTCCCGGAGGCGCCCGAGGACCTCGCTCATGCTCAGCAGGCCCAAGTCGGGCACGCCTGTGCTGCGGGCGACGGCGCCTCCGCTGCAGTAGATCGCCTCGAACCCGGCAGCCGTCGCGATCCGCGCCGAGAGGCCGTCGTAGACGCCAGGGACCACGAGGATGCGGCCCTCCTCGAGGCGAGCTCGCAGTCGGGCGGCGCCGCTCACAGCTCTTCGGCCAGCGCAGACACTGGCAGCTCGTCGAGGCGCTGGATCAAATCGACCAGCTGCGGCGGCCCACCGAGGGCTGTGAACTTAGCCTCCAGCTCCTGCCAGGAACAAGGACCCTGGTAATCGGGAAGCGCCAGCGAACTGGTGCGCCCATCGTGCCTGCGAATCTCGATCCTCACCCCCTGGTGTTCGGGAAAGGCCTTCGAGAGCTCCGGCGCCTCGTGCACGTCCACCTTTTGTAGCAGCGCTTGGACGTCCTCTCGGTTGACTCGGTCCTCGGCATACTGGGCGGGCGTCATCTCGCCGTCAAGCAGCGCCGAGGCCACCAGGTAGGGCAGCGAATGGTCAGCCTCCTCCTTGGTCCTCACCGTCTTCTTGTCGCCGGCGCCCGGGCCGATGATCTCGTAGCTGACGTCGAAGACCTGCAGATCGATCCGCTCGACCTCCTCGGCTCTCAGGCCGTCTCGCCGGAGCTCCAACACTGCGTCGATGGTGGACTGGGCGTGACCCTCGGCGTTGTACCGCTTGATGATCGTCAGCTGGACAGCCTCCAGGTCCTCCCGGGACCAGTCCAGCTCGAACCGGCCGGCGATCGCTTCCATGAAACCCTTGCTGCCCTCCAAGACCTCCATCGGCCCGGTGACGCCGCGGCGGGCCAGGAAGCCGGCGTGGATGGCGCCGAGGGCGACGTTGGGGTAGGCGAGGGCCTTCCAGTTGGAGAGCGAGCCGGTGCGGGTTACGCGCAGGGCGTTGAAGGCAGTGCCGCAGATGGCTATCGCGTTAGCGGTTTTATCCGCGTCGAGTCCAAGGGCCCGGGCGACCCCGGCCGAGGCGGCGTAAGCGCCCTGAGTTGAATGGTCGAAGCCGTGGGCCCTGACCGGAGCGACCTGGCTCAGACGGAGCTGGACCTGATAGGCGACGGCCAGTCCCGCGAGCATCTCCTTGCCGGAGGCGCCGATGTACTCGGCAGCCGCCAGCACAGGGGCCAGGTTGTCGCTCGGGTGGCAGGCCTCGCCGCGGCCCAAGAAGGTGTCGTTGAAGTCGAGATAGCGGACCGCCGCCCCGTTCTGGAACGCTGCCCGGTCAGGGCTGGTGCGGCCGCCGCCGATCAGCGTCGAGAGCGGACTGCCGCCGAAGTCGAGGGTGTGCTCCCGGATCGCCCGGATCGGGGGCGCCTCGAGCGCGCCGTACGCGCAGCCCAGCGCGTCCAGCACACGCTTCTTCAGTGCTTCCTGCGAGGCGCGTGAAACGTCCTCCCAGCGCGCCCGGCCGGCGAACCGCGCCAGCTCCTGGACCATCGTCATACGATCCCTGCCTCGCGCAGGCTTGTGATCTCCTGGGCGCTGAGGCCCAGCTCGCCGAGAACCTCGTCGGTGTGAGCTCCCAGCGCGGGGCCCGTGCTCCTGATCCGACCCGGCGTGGCGCTGAAGCGCGGTACTACGTTGGCCAACCGCATGGTCCCCAGATCGCTATCTTGCACTTCGGCCAGGTCCTCCCGAGCCTCGAAGTGGGGGTCCTCGAAGATGGTCGGGATGTCATAGATCGGTCCGACAGCTACTTGGGCCGCGTTCATCACGCGGATCACCTCGGGGCGCGCATGCGCGGCCATCCAGGCGGCGATCTCGGCGTCCAGCGCCTCGACGTTCTCGATCCGCAGCTCGTTGCTTGCAAAGCGCTGATCCCTCGCCAAATCAGGCCTGCCCATCGCCTCACAGAGGCGTTCCCAGATCCTCTGAGTGCTCGCCGAGAGCGACACCCACTGGCCGTCCCCGCAGCAGTACGTGTTGCGGGGAGCCACGTGGCTGCTGCGGTTGCCGATCCGGTTCGACGCCACCCCGAGCTGGTCGAAGTCGAGCAGCGCCGGCTCCAGGAGCCGGAAGAGAGGCTCGTAAAGCGAGAGGTCGATGACCTGGCCGCGGCCGTTGTTGTTGCTGCGTCCGAAGAGGGCGACCATGATGGCGTAGGCGCCAGTGATCCCTGCGATCCCGTCACCGAGCGGCAGGTTCGCCAGCGTCGGCGGCCCATCAGCTTCCCCCACCACGTGGGAAAAGCCTGAGAAGCCCTCGGCTAAGGTGCCGAACCCAGGCTGGGCGCTGTAGGGGCCTGTTTGTCCGTACCCGGTGACCCGAAGGATCACCAGCCGCGGATTGAGCGCCAGCAGCTGGTCAGGGCCTATGCCCCAGCGCTCCAGCGTCCCAGGTCGGAAGTTCTCGATCAGCACATCAGCGGTGGCGATCAGCCGGCGGAACACGGCGGCGCCCTGGGGCTGGCGGAGATCCAAGGTGAGGGAGCGCTTGTTGCGCGAAAGCGACTTCCACATGAGCGGAATGCCCTGCCGCCGGCTGCCCCAAGCACGCTGGTGGTCGCCGATTACCGGCTGCTCGACCTTGATCACGTCGGCCCCGAACTCGCCGAGATAGGAAGCCGACCAGGGTGCGGCCATGAGGGTCGCGGCGTCGACCACCCTGACGCCTTCGAGGGGCAGTCGAGCGGTTTCCGGCATGGTTTCTGACCTCGCGATTTGTAGTCCACGCAGTGGACCAGATGGTCGAAGAATGAGTCTCCACGTGGCGCGAAGGGAAGTGGGCTTGTATCCTACGGGATCCGAAAATGGAAGACCAGGACCGCGTGGTGGTACGGTGATCCGATGAGCGAAGGGTCCTCCGGGCAGCTCGCGGGCCTTCGCGTCCTGGAGCTCGGCTCGCTCATCGCAGGTCCCTTCTGCACCCGGCAGCTGGCCGACATGGGCGCACGCGTATTGAAGATCGAGCCTCCGGGCACCGGCGACCCTCTTCGCAACTGGAGCGTTCTCAGCGACGAGGGGTCACTTTGGTCGTTCGTCCAGTCCCGCAACAAGGAGTCGATAGCCATTGACCTGCGCTCGCCCATCGGGCAAGAGCTGGTGCGGCGGCTGACCGAGAGGGTCGACGTCGTGGTTGAGAACTTCCGCGCCGGCCGCCTCGAATCGTGGGGTCTCGGCCCCGACGTCCTCCGGCAGGCAAACCCGCGACTGGTGCTGGTGCGGATCTCCGGCTTCGGCCAGGACGGGCCCTACCGAGACCGCCCCGGCTACGGCAGCACGGGCGAGTCGATGGGCGGCCTGCGCTACGTCACCGGCTTCCCCGACCGACCCCCGCTCAAGATGGGCGTCAGCATTGGTGACGCGATCGCCGCCCTCTATGCGACCATCGGAACGCTTGCCGCGCTGCGCCGGCGCGACGCGACGGGCCGGGGCGAGGTCGTCGACGTCGCGCTCTACGAGGCGGTTTTCAGCCTTCTCGAGGGCACCCTCCCCGAGTACGGCTACAGCGGGGTGGTCCGCGAGCGGATGGGAAACGCGCTGCCCGGCGCGGCCCCCTCCAACAGCTACCCGACGGCCGATGGCAGGTTCATCACAATCGGCGCCAACGGCGAGTCGATCTTCGTCCGCTTCGCCGCCGCCATCGGCATGCCTTACCTCACAAGCGATCCGAGGTTCGACAACAACCAGGCGCGGCGGGCCAACTCGGAAGCACTCGACGCGATCATCACCGGCTGGACGATCCAGCACTCGGTGGAGAAGATCTGGGAGCTGCTGAATCGGGCGGAGGTCCCGGCCTCCCCTGTCTACAGCATCGCCGACATCGTCCAGGACCCTCAGTTCCGCGCCCGCGAGATGATCGTCGAGACGGACGGTCCGAAGTCGGTGGGGCAGATTCTGATGCCCGGCTTCGTCCCACGCTACTTGGAGGCTCCGAGCCGACTGCGCTGGCACGGGCCCCGGGTCGGCGAGCACACGGCGGCCGTGCTCGGCTCAGAGCTCAGCCTGTCCGAGGAGGAGCTCGACCGCCTCAGCGCTTCTGGGGTGATCGGACTGGACCGAGCAGGCGCGCCCGCTCCATGATCCAGCCCGCGGCCGGCGAATCGGTGCGCAGCGTCAGCCGAGCTCTCCAGATCCTGGCTGCGTTCGACGAGGAACACGCGATCTGCAGTCTGACCGAGCTGCTTCTTCGGGCTGATCTGCCCAAGACCACAGCGCTTCGCCTCATTCAGACCCTCGCCCGCAACGGCTTCCTCTTTCGCCGCGGTGACGGCAGGTTCTGTCTGGGACCAGTTCTGATCAGGCTTTCCCGCGCGGTGTCGGTCGCCTGGCGGCTTCCGGTGGCAGCCGATGCGACCATGGAAGCCGTCCGCGCCCGAACCCGCGAGACAGTCAACCTCTACGTCCTGGAGGGGCTGACAAGAGTCTGCGTCGCCCAGAAGCAAGGGCCTCAGCACATCCGGTTCGTGATCCCGATAGGCGTCAGATTGCCGCTCTGGGCGGGCGCGTCCGGCAAGCTTCTTCTCGCCCATCGGGACCGAGACTTCTTCGAGTCTGTGCTGAGCGCGGCGGGCCGCGAGGAGGACTTCAGCGCCGGCCTCGCGGTCGAGCTGAGGCAGATTCGAGCCCAGGGCTATGCGGTCAGCCGCGACGAGCGCGAGCGCGGCGCCTCTTCAGTGGCCGCCCCGATCTCGGACGGGCGGGGTGGCGTGACAGCTGCGCTGGCGGTCTCAGGGCCGACATCTCGCTTCAGCGATGACCGGGTCGCCGAGTTCGCAGCCGTCCTGAAGGAGGCGGTGCAGCAGATGGCTGCCGCTCTGACCGGCTCCGCCGACGGCATCTCTCCAGCTCCGGCCGTCGACGGAGCCGAGCCCTGACTATGAGGACCAAGCGGAGAGCATCACCCCGTTGGACGGTCCTGGCCGTGGCACTCGCTGTCCAAACGGCGATCTCGATAGTGGCGGCGGCGTTGGCTGTGCTGCTCCCCTTCGTCAAGGACGAGTTTCGCCTCACGTACGCGGAGGCGGGGGTAGTGGTCAACTTCTCATTCGTCGGCGGCTTTCTCACCATCGCACTGGCGGGGCTGGTGGTGGACGCGCTGGGCGACCGCTTTGTGCTGGTGCTGGGAGGCCTCCTCGCCGGCGCGGCGGCCATCGCGGCAGCGGTTTCCCCCAACTTCTGGGTGCTGCTGCTGGTGCTGGTGGTGATGGGTGTGGGCGTGGCGACGCCGACACCGGCCGGCAGCGTGGCTGTGCGGCGCGCCTTTCCGCTCAGGGTCCGGGGCATGGTCATGAGCATCCGCCAGACGGGCATCCCCTTCGGGTCCTTCTTCGCCGCGCTGATCCTGCCCAGCATCGCCATCGGCCGCGGCTGGCGGCCCGCGATGGTGGTGGCTGGCCTGATCTCGATAGTTGTAGCGCTCATCGCCCTGGCGGTGTATCGCTCGGCGGGAGCGGTCGAGCGCGTGGAGGGGTCAAAGCGCGGCCTGGTCAGCGTCTTCAATCGAGACAGCGCCATCGCATCCGCCGGCGGAGTCTTCCTGGTGGCGGCGCAGATGAGTCTCCTGACCTACCTCGTCTCCTACCTGGTCCACGACCGCCGACTCAGCCTCACGACAGCAGCCGGCTTCCTGGCCATAGCTCAGCTCGGCGGCGCCGGGGCACGCGTGCTCTGGGGGGTGGTCAGCGACAGGCTGCTGGGCGGCAGCCGCCGGACGGCCCTCCTCCTCGCCGCGGCCACCGGGGCGGTCGGCAGCCTGCTCCTGGCCGCTCTGCCCGCCGGCGCGCCGTTCGCGGTGCTGCTCCCTGCCATCCTGGTCGCGGCTGCCGGAGCGGTCGGCTGGAACGGGGTCCAGATCTCCTACCTCTCCGAGCTCGCTCAGCCGGGCACGGAGGGCCGGAACGTGGGCATCGGGCTGATGATCCAGCAGCCTGGCATCCTCGCCGGGCCCTTCGTCTTCGGCCTCGTGGCCGACCTCACAGGGTCGTTCAGGCTGGCCTGGGTCCTGCTCGCCGCCTTCCTTGCCACAGCCATGGTGATCGTGTCAGCCTCTCGGGAGTCGATCCCGACGGCCGAGGCCGAACTCGCCTAAGGCCAAGGAGATGCCAACCTTCGCCGCAACGCGTCTCGGCCAGTTTGCGGAGGGCGTCCTCACCGCCATGGGTCTCATCGACGATGAAGCGAGGCTCGTGGCCGGCTGCCTGGTCGAGGCGAACCTGCGTGGCGTCGACAGCCACGGGCTGCTCCGCCTACTCCAATATGCGGACGCTGTGGAGCGCAGGGAGGTCAATCCCCGCCCGGTCGTGCGGGTCGAGCGTGTTCAGCCTTCGGCGGCGCTGGTCGACGCCGGCGGTGGCTATGGCTTCCGGCCGGCCCAGATCGCGATGGATCTGGCAGTCGAGCTGGCCACCACCTCGGGCGCCGGACTCGTCGGTGTCCGCAACAGCCACCACTTCGGGATGACGGCGATCTACGCCGAACGCGCGCCGGCCGCCGGGCAGATAGGGATCGTGACCACCAATACCGGGCCGGTGATGGCGCCGGCCGGGGTCACCGCTCCCCTGGTGGGGAACAACCCGCTGGCGATCGCCGTGCCGCGCCGCCCGCCGGCACCGCCGTTGGTCCTCGACATGGCGCTGAGCGGCACTGCCTTCGGCCGCATCAGGCTGGCCGCCGCCGAGGGCCGCCCGATCCCACCTGGCTGGGCCCACGATCGGCAGGGCAGGCCCACGGTGGATTCGACCGAGGCATTGGCGGCAAGCTTGCTGGCGCCGATGGGCGGCCATAAGGGCTACGTCCTCTCGGTGATGCTGGAGATTCTGACAGGCGTCCTCACAGGCTCCCGCTTCGGGCTTGACGCCCATGCCCACAGTCACTTGGAAGGCGGGGTCGGCCACCTCCTGATAGCTGTCAGGCCCGACCTGTTCGTGGCCCGCGAGCGCTTCCTGGAGAGCGTCGAGGAGCTGGTCGCTCAGCTCCGAGCGGCGCCCACCGCTCAGGAGGCCCAGGTCCTCCTCCCCGGCGAGGTCGAACAGAGGACGCGCGAGCAACGGACGGCGGCCGGTGTACCCGTCTCGGACGAGCTGGCAGAGCGGCTGGACGGGCTGGCCGCCAGGCTCGGCTTTGCCGGCAGGCTGTTGGCCCAGCGCAATTAGAAGAAGGCTCCCGGCGGCGCGGCCACCGGAAGCCCTCCCGAGGTATCAGACCTCTGGCTCTAACCGCCGGCTGCCGAGACCTTCGCCACCGCGTCGGCGCCGACGTGGAGGACCGTGGTGGTCGCGGACGCGTCAGCGTTGAACTGGACGATGTCCCAGTCGCCGAAGGTGTTGTTGTACTGGTTGAAGTCCTGGGGACCCGAGGCGCCCTCGAAGTCGATCTTCTTGCCATCCTTCAGCAACTGCACGCAGGACGCGTACGTGTAGCACTTGGTGCCGGGCGGATTGCTGACCTTCTTGATGTGGTCGACCCACACCTTGCCGTCTGTCGTTTTCGCCTCGGTCATGGCGAGGGAGGCGATGATGGTTGCGTCGTAGGTGTTCTGCGACAGCTCGACAGGCTTGTCGGAGTTCCAGACCGCCTGGTAGTCCTGGAGGTAGTGCTTCCAGGCCTCACCGGTGCCAGGGGCGCCGGCCACGCCGTAGAGGTACTTGCTGGCGTCGGCCAGGCCTACCGCCTTTGCATACTCGACTGTGTTGCCAGTATCGTCCGAGACGAGCGGGACGTTCAGATGGCCCAGCTCCTTCATGTTCGCGAACAGCGTGGCGCCGGTCTGAGCGTCGCTCTTCACGAAGACGACGTCAGGAGTGCCGTTGGCGAACGCCTTGGTGATCTCTGAGCGGTAGGAGCTCTGATGGAGCGCGAGCTGCTCGCTGTCCTGGATGGTGCCACCGTTGTTTTTGAAGTAGGTGGTCACGTGGTTCAGCTCGTCAGTCGCGTCCGAGGTGGTCTCGAACAGCGTGACTGCCTTCTTCCAGCCCTTCTGGACTGCGAAGTAGGCCATCGCGGCCGTGATGGTCGTGTCCGAGGGGGTGGTCCGGAACACGTACTTGTACTGCATGTGGTCGACCTGCGAAGTGCCGCCCTGCATGAAGTCAACCAGATGCGCCGGGTCGTAGTTCTTGATCACTCCCTGGATCTCGAGCGAGGAAGGTCCCACCTCGAAGGTGGGATTCTGCGTAGCCAACTTGCGCCAGGCAGGCACGGCGTCGACCGGGTCACCGCCGGTGTCCGCGAGCACCTCCTTGATCTGGCCGCCCATGACTCCGCCGTTCTTGTTGACGTCGTAGACGCCAGCCTTCGCGCCGTGCAGAAACCACTGCCCGACGAAGGCTTCGCGGCCGGACATGGGAAAGAGCTCAGCCATGGTCACCGGCTGGCCGCTGCTGCTGCTGCTTGAGCCCGAGGTGCCGCCGCCGCAGGCAACCACCCCAAAGGTCATGAGGACCGCTGTCAGGACCCTCAATCGATTCCTACCGAACATCTACTTGTTTCTCCTACTTACGGTTTGAAGTGGACGGATTCCCAACTGTGTGGAAAGCAAAACGCGGTTGAGGCGCTCAGGTGGAACTCCCTGACCGAACTGTCGGTTCCGCTGCGAGATTGGCGGGCGACTCCCCGCCCAAAAAGATACTGGGCAGGTCCTCCCGGCCGACCTCGCTCGCGGGACCCTCCAATCGGTTCCGACCGGCCACCAGAACGTAGACCCAATCGGCGTGGTTCACAGCCAGGTCGACGTTCTGTTCGACCACGACCACAGCGGTCCCGAGACCGGCGACGCGGAGGATCTGCTCCCACACGATGCTTGTGTAAGCAGGCGAAAGGCCGGCCGTCGGCTCGTCGACCAGCACCACCTTGGGATTGAGCATCAGCGCGCGCGCCATGCCCAGCATGTTGCGCTGGCCTCCGCTCAGGTTGCCGCCCTTCTTGGCTCTCGCGGTCTTCAAGTCGGGAAAGATGTCGAGTACCTCGGCGACCCGCTCCTGACGGCCTGACTTCAGCGTGTAGCCGCCCATCTCCAGGTTCTCGAAAACGCTGAGATTGGGAAAGACGTTGATGACCTGTGGCACGTAGGCCATCCCGTTGCGGGCGATGCGAAAGGCGGGCCAGCCGCCGATCTCGGTGCCGGCCAGGGTGACCTCGCCCGAGGAGTTCCGAAGCAGCCCGAAGAGGGACTTCAACATCGTTGACTTGCCAGCCCCGTTGGGTCCAACGATTGCGACCACCTTGCCCGGCTCGGCCTGGACGTCGACCTCCTGGATGACAGGCACCTTGCTGTAGCCGGCGGTGAGCCCACTGGCCCGGAGGATTGGCTCGGCGCGCTCGGCGTGCCCCACCACGTGGGCGTCGACTGCGGCGGCCTTCGGATGCGCTGTCAGCGCGCCGCCCAAATAAGCGGTGATGACCTCCTCGTTCTTGCGCAGCTCGGAGAGCTTGCCGGTGGCCAGCGTGCGGCCCTCGGCCATGACGACGACGTGTTCGCAGACGCGCTCGACCACGTTCAGGTTGTGCTCGACCATCACGAAGGTGATGCCCGAGTCGCGCAGCTTCAACAGGTGGCCTTCGAGCAGCTCGATGAGCGCCGGGTTGACGCCGGCGAAGGGCTCGTCCAAAACCATCAGCTTGGGCTCGGCCATGACGCCACGAGCCAGCTCCAGAAGTCGCTTCTGGCCTCCGCTCAGATTGCGCGCGTACTGGTCGCGGGAGTCGTAGAGACCGAAGTCGTCAAGTCGCGCGAGCGCTTTCTCGACCAGAATCTTGTCCTGCCGGTGGCCCAGGGCGGGCCGGAACATCGCGTTGAAGATGTTCTCGCCGGACTGCTGGGGCGGGGGTATCAGCATGTTCTCCAAGACGGTCATGCCGCCCAGCTCGCGAGAGATCTGAAAGGTGCGGATCAAGCCCTGCAGCGCCACGCGGTGGCTCTGCCAGCCGGTGATGTCCGTGCCGTTGAAGCGGACAGTCCCGGACTCTGCCTTGAGCGCTCCGGCCACCACATTGATGAGCGTGGTCTTGCCGGCCCCATTGGGGCCGATGAGCGCGTTGATGCCGCCGGTGTTGATGCTGAAGGTGCTTCCGTTGACGGCTCTCAAGCCGCCGAACGAGTAGACGAGGTTCTGAACCTCGAGGATTGGTCCCGGAGCCGTGCCGTCAGCCAACTTCGAGGGCCGCCTTTCGCTTTTTGAGGTATTCGACGCCTGGGAACTTCGCCTTCCGCTCCGGCAGGATGCCCTCGGGCCGGAACCAGAGGACGGCGATCAGCAGACCGCCGACTATCATGTTGCGGAGCGCCGGGATCAGCTCGGCGTGGCCAGGGATCTGGGGCAGGTAGCGCGTGGCCTCCTGAAAGAGGACGGGGACCAAGAAGGCGCCCAGGAGCGCTCCCCAGTTGTTCCCCCTGCCGCCGAGCAGCAGCGCGGCGTAGAGGAGGAAGGTCTCACCCGCCACCCAGCCGCCGGGGTTCAAGGCGCTGATGAAGCCCACCAAGAGGCCGCCCGCGATGCCGGCGTACACGCAGCCGACCACCATCGCGATCATCCTGAAGCGGTAGCTGTCCTTGCCGAAGGCCGAGGCCACGTCCGCGTCCTCCCGGATGGCGCGGAGCGTGCGGCCGAGCGGCGAGTTGTAGATCCGGAAGGCCAGGAGCCCCAGAACCAGCGTCACGAGCCCGGTCAATGCGATGTAGAAGAAGGTGTAAGTGTTGGGGTCAAGGTTCAGCGAGTCGTTGAACGGATAGGGAATGCCAGCGATGCCATCGGCGCCGTTGAAAAGGCCTGTGTTGACGTTGACGAAGTCGTAGACGATGGCACCCACCGAGACCGTGACGATGGCAAGGTAGTCCGAACGCAGCCGGCGAAGGGCGACCAGACCGACCAGCAGGCCCAGGACGCCCGCCGCCGTCGCGCCGACCAGCAGCGCGATGGGAAAGGGCAGATTCAGACCCAGGATGTAGCGCATGTTGGAGAGCGCGTCAGGCCTGCCCAACATGGAGACGCCGGTGAAGTAGCCGCCGATGGCAAAGAAGGTGATGTAGGTGAAGTTCAGGATCCCGGCGGTTCCGAACTGCAGGTTCAGACCCCAGGTGGAGATGGCGAAGATGAAGAAGAAGACCACAAGGGTTGTCAGGTAGTAGACGATCGGGGACATCTAGGCCGCCTTCCCAGCCATCCGGATGATGCCCTGGGGCCTGAGCAGCAGGGTGAGAATCAGCAGGGCGAAGGCAACGTCGTTCTTGTAGGCGGAGTTGATGAGTACTGCCGACATCTCGGTTGCCAGCCCGATCACCAGCGCACCGAGCATGGCGCCGTAGGGCGAGCCGACGCCGCCCAGGATCACTGCGGCGAAGATCACGAACAGGAACTCGCCGCCGAAGTTGGGCTGGAAGCTGGTGATGTTGATCGCCAGGACGATGCCGGCCAGGCCTGCCAGGCAGCCGCTCAGCAGCCAGGTGAAGCTGGTGATGCGGTCGGTGTCGATGCCGCTGATCTGCGCCAGATCCACGCTGTCTGACATCGCGCGCATCGCCTTTCCGATCTCCGTCCGGGTCAGCAGGATGTGCAGCGCCCCCATCGCGACGGCTGCGATGCCGATGATCGTCAGCTGGCTGGTGGTGAAGAGGAAGGGACCGAACGCATGGGGCACCTCGCGTGGAAGATCGAGACTCTGGAAGTCGGGGCCCCAGATCGCGAGCGTCAAGTTGCTCAGGAAGAGCGAGAGTCCGAATGTCACCACCAGCAGGAAGAGGAGCGGCACGCCCTTCTTGGTGAACGGCCTCAGCAGGAACCGGTTCAGCAGCAGCGCTAAGACGCCCATGATCAGAGTCGCCACGACCAGGGCCAGGTAGACGTTGAGGTGCAAGCCGTGGCTCAGCGTCCAGGCCAGATAGGCGCCGATGGTGAGAAACTCGCCATAGGCGAAGTTGATGTAGTTGGTCACCCCGAACTGAAGCGACAGCCCGACGGCTGCCAGCGCCAGGACCGAGGCCGTGATCAGTCCAAATCCGACCGACTGGGCCAGGACACTCATAGGGCCGCCTCCTCCACCAATGAGCTGTCTCGCGTCTCGATCAAACGCCTTGCTCGCTCCGCGATAGGGTAATCGATAAATCGGCCGTCGAGTTGGATTGACGCTGAGCCGCTTGCAACCGCACGGTCGAATGCCTCCAGCACCCGCCGGGCGTCATCGACCTCGGCGCCACTCGGCGTGAACACCTGGTTGGCGATCTCGACCTGGTCCGGGTGCAGGCAGAGCTTCCCTTCGAAGCCGAGCCGGCGAGCCTGGCGGCATTCCGCCTCGAAGCCTGCCCCATCTGGCAGCGTCGGGTACACGGTGTCCAAGGGCGGGGCGAGCCTTGCCGCGCGCGAGCCGATCACAGTCTGGATCCGGCCCCACAGCACTCCCTCGTTAGCGGGCGACCACTCCATGTTCGTGTCGAGCGTGAAGTCACCGGCGCCGAACGTCAGCCTTCTCACCCGCGGCGAGGCGGTGCCGATCTCCTGCAGCCGGGTGAGCCCGGCGGCCGTCTCGATGATGGGGAGCAGCTCGACCGAATTGGCCGTCAACCCCTGTTCAGCTTCCAGCTGCGCCATCAGCCAGTCGGCGGTCGCCACCTGCTCGCGGGATTCGACCTTGGGCAGCACTATCCCGCTCAGCCCATCGCGGATCGCCGCCATCAGGTCGGGGAAGGCGAAGGGAGTGGTGAGCGCGTTGACGCGGACGAAGACCTGAGGCGTCTTCTGCCGCCGGCCGAAGAGGAGGCCCGGCAGCAGCGCGCGGGCCGCCGGCTTCAGGTCGATGGCGACAGCGTCCTCCAGGTCAAGGATCACCGCGTCCGCCGACCCGGAGAGCGCCTTCTCTACGTGACGGGCGTGGTTGGCAGGCGTGAAGAGCATGGTCCGGACCAGGCGGCGGAGTCCCATGGTCATGCCCGCGCCTCCGCAGGCAGATCGGAGGCGTCGGCGGCGTCGATCCCCAATTCGGCGAACACCTCGGAGCTGTGCTGGCCGAGCGAGGGCCCTGTGTGGCGGATCCGGCCCGGGGTCGCGCTCAGGCGGGGAGTGACAGCCACCAAGCGCATGGGGCCCAGATCAGGGTCGTGGACTGTGCTGAAGCTGCCCCTGGCCTGGAAGTGCGGATCGGCGTAGACGCCGGGAAGATCGTAGATCGGCCCCACCGCGACCTGAGCTTCGTCCATCCGGCGGAGCACCTCCTCGCGGGGGAAGCGCGCCATCCACTCACCGATGATCTGGTCCAGAGCCTCCACGTTGACGACCCGGGCCTGGTTGTCGACAAAGCGAGGATCAGCTATCAGCTCGGGCCGGCCGATCACCCGCGCCAGCCGCTCGTAGATTGATTGAGCGCTCGCCGAGAGCACCACCCACTGACCGTCGGCACACTCGTACGCGGTGCGCGGTGCGACCTGGGCCAGAGTGTTGCCGGTACGGCGCAGGTTGGAGCCGAGCTGGTCCCATTCGAGCAGGGTTGGCTCCATCAAGGGGAGCAGTGATTCGGTGAGGGAGATGTCGATGACCTGGCCGCCGCCTCCGTTCACGTCACGGTGGTAGAGCGCCAGCATCACTGCGAAGGCCCCCGTGAGGCCTGCCACGCCGTCCGCCAGGGGCATGCTCGGCAGCGTCGGCGGCCGGTCGGCGGCGCCAGTCATGTGCGAGAAGCCTGACATGCCCTCCGCCAGGCTGCCGAAGCCGGGCCTCTGGCTGTAGGGCCCATCCTGGCCAAAGCCGGTCACTCGAGCGATGACCAACCCGGGATTCAGAGCCAGCAGGACGTCCGGGCCCAGCCCCCAACGCTCCAGGGTTCCCGGCCGGAAGTTTTCGACCAGGACGTCAGCGCCCAAAAGGAGCCGCTTCAGCGCCCGCACCCCACCTGAGCGGCGAAGGTCGAGGGCGACCGACCGTTTGTTGCGGGCGATGGACTTCCAGAAGATGGGCTCTCCGTTCTTGCGCGAGCCCCAGCGGCGCTGGTGGTCACCGATCCCGGGCTGCTCGACCTTGATCACGTCCGCTCCGAAGTCGCCCAATCGCTGGGCGATCCAGGGTCCGGCAGCGAGCGTGGCAATGTCGATGACGCGGCGGCCGGCGAGTACCTGGGCGCTCATCCGGCTGCAGCCCTCGACCGGTTGGCCTCTGCCTCGAGTGCTGCCAGAGTCTCGAGGCAGACCTCGGCCTCGGCCATGACGTGTTCGTGCATCTTGGCGCCGGCGGCCTCGGCGGCTCGCTGGCGCATCAGGGCAACGACCTCGCGGTGCTGGGCGCAGGCAAAGCGCACCCGCTCAGGCCGGCGGGCGGTGGTCACCGCCCAGTAACGATCTACGTGGTTCCTCGCCTGACGCAGAACTGCCTGGCAGCGCTGGTTGTGGAGGAGGCTGGCAAGCGCCTCATGGAAGTCGCGGCCGAGCGCCAAGAACCTATCAGGATGCTCGCGGAGAAGGTCCATCTGGTCGATCATTCGCTCCAGGTTGTCGAGCTGCTCAACTGTGATGGTGTGGGTGACCTCCTCGACGACGGCTTTCTCGAGGACGGCGCGCAGCCAGAAGAGATCGCGGACGTCTTCAGGCTGGATGTCGGTGACCACCAAGCCGCCGCCGGGCAGGCGCTCGGCGAACCCCTCCGCCTCGAGCTGCTTCAACGCCTCCCGCAGCGGGGTTCGGCTGACCGAGAGACCGACCGCCAGATCGGCCTCGATGAGGCGGGCCTGGGGCGGGAGCTCACCGCTGGTGATCTGATTGCGGAGCACTTCGGCCGCCGACTGCGCCGCTGACCACCGCTTGATCTTCACCCCCTCAGCACCGGATCACACGAATCTGGCAAGATTCGGGATACCTGTATACATTAGGCGAGTGTAGTCATGGGCAGGGGGCGTGTCAAGCGGCAAATCCGGATTGAGAGGTAACGCGGCCAGTGAGCGACCAACTGCAGGACCGGTTCAAGGACATCAACACTTGCGACGTCTCGGATGCTCTCGACTCAATGGACCTTCAGGGGCAGGTTCATGGGCTGGCCCCGCTCTGGCCAGGCGCGCTGCCAGTGGTCGGCCCGGCCCTGACCATGAAGCTCCACCCGCAGGCGAAGTACTCCACTGTCATCGGCACGCTGGAAGGCATAGCCGTCGGTAAGCCGGGCGATGTGATCGTGTTCGACAACGACGGTCGCACCGACATCAACACCTTCGGCAGCATCGCTGCCTATTGCGCCATGAAGCAGGGCATCGTCGGCTGCATCACTGACGGCGCGTCCCGCGACGTCGACGGCATGCAGGAGGACAACTTTCCGATCTACGGCCGGGGGACCGTAACCACCTCGGTCAGGGACCGGACAGGCTTCGTGGGCTACCAGATCCCGGTCAGGATCGGCGGCGTCGACGTCAATCCCGGCGACATCGTCATGGCGGACCTGAACGGCGTTGTGGTCATCCCGGAGAACCGTCTGGAGGAGGCGCTGAGGATGGCGCGGTTCTTCCGCGAGATGGAGCGCCGGGTCAAAGCAGCTGTCGAGGCCGGCGGCTCACCAGTCGAAGTGCACGAGAACCTGAAGTACGATCGCCTCTTCTCCGACATCCGCGCCGAGGAGATGCCCGAAGCCGAGCCGGCCTCCTAGAGCTCAATCGATGGCCAAGATCCTGCTGATCCACCCCATGTACCACCCGGACGGGGAGGCGCTGCTGCGGGCTGGAGCCCAGGTGGAGGTCGTGGGCGAAGATACCGTAGCCGCCCTTCTCCCCCAGCTGGCGGATGCTGAGGCGATCATCGTCAGGACCCCCTCCCGGGTGGGGGCGGACACTATCGCTGCCGCACCTCGGCTGCGCGTGATCAGCACGTCTGGCTACGGCACCGACAACATCGACATCCCGGCGGCCACCGAGGCGGGGGTGGTGGTGGTCAACAACCCAGGATCGGCCGAGAACTCGGTGGCCGAGCACGCGGTGGCGCTCGTTCTGGCCCTGGCCAAGAAGCTGACCTGGAGTGACGCGGCGGTGCGCAGTGGCCAGCCCTGGGACTTCCGCGGTGGCTTCGAGGCCATCGAGTTGAAGGGCCGCACCCTGGGCGTGGTCGGGTTCGGCCGGATCGGCCGCGAAGTCGCCCGAAAGCTGCATGATGGCTTTGGGATGGAGGTGGTCGTCTACGACACCCTTCTGGCTGAGACCACTTTGGCGCCCTGGGCCCGGCAGGCGCGGTCAGTCGAGGAGTTGCTGCCCCAGGCGGACGTAGTCACCATCCACTGCGCGCTCACCCCGCAGACCAGGCATCTCTTCGACCAGCGGAGACTCGCCCTGATGCGCCGGGGAGCGCTGCTCATCAACACAGCGCGGGGACCGGTGGTGGACGAGACCGCTCTGGCGGCGGCGCTTCGATCAGGTACCCTCGGCGGCGCCGGGATCGACGTCTACGAGTCGGAGCCGCCGGCCGCCGACAATCCGCTGTTCGAGCTCGAGAACGTAATCCTCACCGCCCACACAGCCGGCCTGACAGTTGAGTCGGCGCGTCAGCTGGCACTCTCCGCGGCCGCGCAGGTGCTCGCCACGCTCGACGGCGTTCGCCCGGCCAACCTTGTCAACCCTGAGGTCTGGGAGCGGCGGCGGGGCGCGGCCGGCGCCCTGGTCGGCCGGTGAACTTACCGTCGGCGGTCACAGTCCGCGAGGTTGGAACCCGGGATGGCTTCCAGATGGAGCGCGGCTTCATCGCCACCGAGGACAAGGTCCAGATTGTCGACGAGCTGACAGCGGCAGGCATTCGCCGGATCGAAGTCACCTCCTTCGTCAGCCCCAGGGCTGTGCCCCAGCTGGCGGACGCCGAGGAGGTGTTCGCCCGAGCGGCGCGCCGCCCGGGCGTCAGCTATGAGGTGCTGGTCGCCAACTCTCAGGGCGCGCGCCGGGCAGTGGCGGCCGGCGCTGAGAGACTCCTGGTTGTGATCGCTGCCAGCGACGTCTTCAACCGGGCCAACGTCAACATGACAATGCGCCAGTCGCTCGAGCAGGCCCAGGAGATCTCGCAGGTCGCCAGAGGCGCCGGGGTGCCGATGATCGGCGCGCTCGCCGCCGCCACCGCCTGTCCCTACACAGGAGAGGTGCCGCAAACACGGGTCCTCTGGCTGGCCGACCAGTTTGTCGAGCTGGGCGTGAGCGAGCTCTACGTGGCCGACTCGATAGGGATGGGCTATCCCAAGCAGGTGCGGCGCCTGACGGCAGCTGTCCGGGAGCGCTTCCCCAGCCTGCCCCTGATCGTCCATCTGCACAACACCCGGGGCATGGCGCTTGCCAACGTGATGGCCGCTCTTGAGGTTGGCGCGACCACGTTTGACGCGTCGATCGGGGGGCTCGGCGGCTGTCCTTTCGCGCCCGGCGCGAGTGGCAACCTCTGCACCGAGGACCTCGTGCACATGCTCCACGGCCTGGACATCGACACAGGCATCGATCTGGACGCACTGCTGGCTACATCCGCCCGGGTTGAAAGAGTGGTTGGCCACCGGTTGGAGGGCGCGGTGGTCCACGCCGGCAAGAGCTTCCAAGCTTTCCCCATACCGCCTCAGCTGCTCGCCCCCGACGGCGTCAGGACTGTGCAGGACGTCGAGGGCCTCGCCTTCCAGGGCAGGCCTCCCAATGCCTGAGGGGTCACCCGGCGCCCTCGGTCTGGACCTCCCGGTGCCCGAGCACATCCGTCCACAGGTCGTCCGACTGCGGGAGTTCGTGGAGAGGGAGATCCGGCCGATCGAGGAACGCCACGCCTCGAGGCTGGTGGACGAGCGGGACCAGCTCGACGCCAGCGGCAAGCTGATCCCCGAGATCCAGGCGGCCAAGGAGGAGATCCGGCGGGCGGCGGGAGCCGCCGGCTACCACGCTCTCCAGGTTCCGGCGGAGTTGGGCGGAGGCGGCATGCGCCCGAGCGACCTGATGTACCTGCAGGAGGAGGTCTACCGCGATGGGCTGCGGCTGACGAAGGAGGTCCTCCCCTGGACCGAGGGACCCTCGCCGCTCCTGTACCACCTGCCGCCGGGGCTCCGCGAGCGTTACCTGGGCCGGCTGATGCGGGGCGAGGTCTCAGCCTGCTTCGCCGCCACCGAACCCAATGTTGGCTCCGACCTCACAGCGCTCGAGACCACCGCAAAGCGCGATGGTGATGGGTGGGTCCTGACCGGCGATAAGGCCTTCATCACTGGAGCGCCTTTCGCTCAGTTCGCCCTGGTGGTGGCCCAGACCAGTCTCGGCTCGGGTCGGGAGGGTCTGGCAGTTTTTCTCGTCGACGCCGAGACGCAGGGATACCGCATTGGCCGGATGGCAACCACCATGATCGAGGACGGCAACACAGCTGAGCTTCACCTGGACCACTGCCGGGTGCCCGACTCGCACCGGATCGGCGAGGTGGGTCAGGGTTTGGCGCTGGCGATGCTGTGGATCAACTGGGCCCGGATGCGCCGGGGTGGGATGTGCTCGGGCCTGGGCCAATTCTGCCTGGAGGCGTCCTTGCGCTACTCATCACGGCGAAGGGCCTTCGGTGGGCCGCTGCGCGACCTCCCGGCGGTGGGCGCGATGCTCAGCCAGATGTACGTCGACCTCTACAGGATGCGGTCGACGTCCATTCACTGCTTGGAGCAGATCGAGGGGCTCGAGTACTCCTCGCTGGCACTGCCGCCGGCAGCCATCCGAGCCACCAGCGTGATGAAGCTTGCCAATGACGAGGCGCTCTTCAAGATTGCCGACACGGCGATCCAGGTTCATGGCGCGCGCGGCCTCACCAAGTCGGCGCACCTGGAGAAGATCTTCCGGGTCGCCCGCAACTTGCGGATTCCGGCTGGGACCACTGAGATCCAGGGCTTGACGATCGCCAGGACACTCAGAGCGCTGGAGATTTGAGTCAATCGAGGAAAGGCCGGCTGAGCGGGGCCGGCATGTCCGCACGGTCAGCGGCCGCCGGCCGCCTGCTCTGAGCCGGCGCGTGGCTCCGGCGGCGGCCAGGGTGGACACCGGTATGGTCCACGGTCGCTTTCAGCCGTTTCACTCAGGCCACCTCGAGTACGTTCTGCAGGCGGCCGCCCGCTGCAGTGAGCTTGTGGTCGGGATCACCAACCACGAGCCTGGCGAAGTGCCGCCCGAGTCGACGAGCCCTCACCGCCACCTGCCGGAGGCCAACCCCTTCAGCTACTGGGAGCGGTTGCTGATGGTGCGGGCCGCATTGGGCGCCGCCGGAATGGACCTGGCCCGGGTGGCGATAGTCCCCTTCCCAATCCACTCCCCGTCGGTCTGGCGGCACTACGTCCCACCGGGTGTCACCCACTTCATTCGTGTCTTCTCGGCCTGGGAGGAGGCGAAGGCGGAGCGGCTGCGGGCCGCCGGCTACTTGGTGGTCCAGCTGCCGGTCGGGGCCAAAGAGGTCTCGGGGACGGAGGTCCGGCGCCGCCTCGCCGCGGGGGAGGATTGGCGCGGTTTGGTGCCGGCGGCCGTCGCCGAGCTCATCCAGCCCGGGCGACCAAGCGTGAATTGGCTAGGCCGGTAGCAACGGCTCCGGGTGGTCGGGAAAGCCGAGGGTGTCCTCGGCGGTCGCTCGGGCGCCCAAGAATCGGGCCCGGTTGGCGTGGCCGAGCAGGAGCGGCAGGAGGTCCGCCGCGCGGATGGTGCCAATGCTGCCGGAGGCGCAGCCGGCTTCACTGAAGTCTGTCACTGCGTCGGGGCGGACAGCGCCCCCGACCACCAGCAGCGGAGTCGGATCTCCGGTGTGGATGACGCCGCCCGAAGAGGGAGTGGCGTGGTCTCCTGTCACAGCCACGACGGCGCCGCTGAAGGGCGGTTCCAAAAGCGCAGCCAGTGCCGGGTCGAGCGCCTCCAGCACCCTGCGTTTGGCGTCCGGCCGCCGGCTGTGGGCGGCCTCGTCGACGACCTTAATGTGGACGTGGACGAAGGTGGCGCCAGCTTGGAGGAGGGCGGCCGCCGCGGCCAGCCGCGCCGCCAGGTCGCGGCCCGGGTCGGGGTCGGTTGCAATGTCGATGGATTCCATCGTCAGCAGGCGCGCGAAGCCGCGGTAGAGGGCGCTCGAAGTAACCATGGCACCGCTCACGCCGACGCGGTCTTGGAAGCTGGGCAGCGGCCGGCGCGCGCCTGCCCACTTGGTGGTAAGCGTGTCGAGGGCCGGCAGGCCGTTTCGGATGCGCCCAGCATTTGTCTCATGGCCGACCAGGACCAGGCGGGCGGCCCTCAGGTACTCCGCAAGCCGGGCCGCGGCGGCTGCGGCCGGCGGCCCCGCCCCGGCCAGGGCGCGCGGCAGAAGCCAGGGCTGGCGGTCTTCGAAGAAGGGATCGGAATCCGAGACTGCGGCCGCTTCGGCGCCCGCGCCCGGCAGGCGCAGGATTCCCTCTCCGAGCCGCACCCATTCAAGCTCGAAGATTTGATCTCCGGACGCCTGCGGCAGCGCCGCCAGCAACCTCCGCGCGTCGGCCTCATCGTCCGGTTCGGCTCGACCAGTGATCCAGACGACGCCGTCCCTCGTCTGGGAGGTGCGGAGCGCGGCGTAGAGCCGCGGGTCGGAATCGTCCACTGGGAGGCCGTGACCCAGCGCCTCCAGGACCGCTCTGCCACAGAACGGGATCCCTTCGTAGCCGAAGATCGCCCAGTGGGCCACCTCGCTCGCCGCCGCGCGGCCGGGTCCGAAGGGGACGTGGAGCCCGCAGGCGCCGCTCCTGGCGAGCTGATCGAGGACCGGTAGGCGGGCCGCCTCCAGCGGGGTCAGCCCGCCGAGATCGGACTGCGGCCGGTCGCCCAGCCCGTCGAGGAGGACCAGAACCACCGCTCGCCGATCGTCCCCGAGTCGCGGCTGCGCCTCCCGGTGAGCTGGCGGGAGCAGCTCCCTCAAGCCTCCACGAAAGCGGCCAGCTCCCGGTTGAAAGCGGCAGGCGTCTCCATCGGCGGCAGGTGACCGGCGCCTGGCACGACAATCGGCGGACGTCCCGCGGCTCCCGGGATCGTCGCCGCCAGCCACTCGGCCACCGCTCGAAAGCCGGGGAGATCATGCTCGCCAGTAAGAACCTGAGTCGGAACGGTGATTCCAGGCGCCAGCTCGCGAGGGTGGGGCGCAGGGCGCTTCGCTATGCGCTCGGTCCAGATCCGAAGGTCGTTCTCGCCAACCATTGTCTGCAGCGCCGCCCAGGTGGCAGGCTGCCGGCGGGCGCCTTGAAACAGCGGGTCGTGGAGCCACGCCTCGAGTGCCGCCGGGCGGCCTGACTCACGGGCGACCCGGAACGGGGGTGCCCAGCCGCCGAGCTCGGGCCCGGGGATCCAGGCGTCCACGAGCATGAGCGCCGCGCAGCGATCGGGATGTTGAGCGGCGAAGGACAGCGCCTCATAGCCACCCAGCGAGAGCCCGACCAGCACGCAGCGTCCCACCGCCGTCTCGTCCAGCACTTCCAGGAGGTCGGCGTCGCTGTCGTAGCCGGACTCCAGCCGCGCCGAGCGTCCGTGGCCGCGAAGGTCCACGGTGATGCAGCGCCACGCCTCCCCGAACTCGGCCACCTGGGCGTTCCACATCCGTAGGTCCATGGTCACCCCGTGAAGGAAGACCACCGCCGGCCCTTCTCCCTTCGAGATGTGGTGGTGGATGCCAGACCGCGTCAGCGCCACCTGCGCAGGTTATGCGGCGACGACGTGCGGGCTCATGTTCGCGGCTCGCTTCCCGGACGCTCCTGCAGGAGCCACGTGTTGCCGTCGGGGTCGCTGAAGTCGGCGAACGAGTTGTAGTCGCGATGTTCCGGATCGGCGCCGGGGACCCAGGTACCGGACTCCATGTGCCTGATCTCACTGACCTCAACCCCGCCTCGGACGAGCTCGGCCCGCGCCGCCTCGATGTCGGAGACGACCAGGTGGGTGCCCCGGACCGACCCCGGTGCCGCATCAGTGATGCCCTTCCCGAGGGTCAGCGAGCAGGCCGAGCCGGGCGGCGTCAGCTGCACGACCCGGAAGTCGTCACCCGCCCGGTGGTCGACGTCCAGATGGAAACCAGCCTTCTCACTGTAGAAGGCCTTGGCCCGGTCGACGTCCGAGACCGGCATCAGTACGTTTTCGAGCTTGAAGTCCATGCGGCGGCTCCTTTGGAACAGTCGTCCACCTCATCTGAGCAGCCGTTTTTGCACCCAGAGAGCCACTGGCGAGACGGTTGGCGGTGTGGCGCCGCGAAAAGCTTGCCTTTCAGCTCATCGTTCTGAAGGCGAGCCGCCGCCTGGGGCAGCCTGGCTGCTGTACATCAGCGATCCCGGCGTCGTCAGCAGCTCACCCGTTTCGAGCAGTGTCTTCAGACCTGACAGAATCATCGGCCAACCGCCGTACAGCTCAGCGTTGGCGCCCTCGCGAAGGTTGTCGTGGGTGACTGTCAGGCGGCACGAGTCGCCGACCGGTTCGATCTCCCAGGTAACCCTGGAGGTGCCCTCGCTCTTCACATCTTCGCTCCAGAGGGCGGTCATGCTCTGGACGAGCCGGCGCGGCGGATCGACCTCGAGGTTCTGTCCCTCGCCCAGGCGCTGGTCGGTGGCCGGGTGGCTCTGCTCGTACCGGGAGCCGGGGCTGAAGTCGGAGTTGATCCTGACTCCGAAGTTGTACTTGCTCCTCATCTCAGCGTCGGTGATCGCCTGCCAAAGCCGGTCGGGGGTCGTCTTGATATAGATCTCGAATACCTTTTCCATGGCTAAATCTTATGTGACGATATGGTCACATGTCAAGCAGCCCCCGAACTAGACGACAGCCGGCATCCAGGCTGGGCGGCCCTTCTCGTACTCCTCGATCCTGTCAAGCTTGCGCAGGGTGAGGCCTATCTCGTCCCAGCCGTTCAGCAGCCGCTCCTTGAGGAAGGGTTCCACTTCGAAGCGCAGCTGAATGTCGCCGGCACTGATGGTCTGCGCCTCGAGGTCGACGACAGCCTCGGTCTCGGGGGAAGCTGTGGCCAGATTTAGGAGCTGCCTGACCTGGTTCTCGGGCAGCGTGAGGTTGAGCAGACCAACGTTGCCGCAGTTGTTCCTGAAGATGTCGGCGAAGGAGGGCGCGATGATCACGTCGAAGCCCGCCTCCTGGAGGGTCCAGGGCGCGTGCTCGCGCGATGAGCCGCAGCCGAAGTTGGGGCCTGTGACGAGGATCCGGGCACCACGGTGCTCAGGTCGGTCGAGAACGAAGTCGCCAGACTTGCGCCACTCGTAGAACAGGTACTGGCCGTAGCCGGTTCGCTCGATGCTCTTCAAGAACTGCTTGGCGATGATCTGGTCGGTGTCGACGTCAGCCCGGTCCAGCGGCGCGATCCGGCCGCTGACCCGTTTGAACGCCTTCATCCGACAGCATCCCTGACGTCCGCCAGGTGCCCAGCGATGGCGGCCGCCGCCGCCATCGGTGGGCTGAGCAGGTGGGTGCGCCCGCCGGCTCCCTGCCGGCCCTCGAAGTTGCGGTTGCTGGTTGAGGCGCAGCGCTCGCCGGGGGCCAGAATGTCGGGGTTCATGCCCAGGCAGAGGGAGCAGCCGGCTTCGCGCCATTCGAAGCCGGCGTCCTTGAAGACGCGGTCCAAGCCCTCTGTCTCGGCCCTCAGCTTGACAGCTGTGGAGCCAGGCACGACCATGGCGCGAACTCGGGGGTGGACGTGGCGGCCGCGGATCACCTCGGCGGCAACGCGCAGGTCCTCCAACCGCGAGTTTGTGCAGGAGCCGATGAAGACCCTGTCGATGGCAATGTCCTGGAGCTGCATCCCAGCCTTGAGATCCATGTAGCGAAGCGCCCGCTCAGCTGTCTCGTCGCGGGGCTCGGGCACGCGGCCCGTGATCGGCGCTGCCTGCGCAGGGTTCACGCCCCAGGTGACGTACGGCTCAAGTCGGGACGCATCGACCTGGATCTGGCGGGCGAAGGCTGCGTCTTCATCGCTGGCGAGCGTCCGCCAGTAGTCCAAGGCCTGCTCCCAGAGTGTGCCTTTGGGTGCGTACTGGCGCGGCTGCAGGTAGGCGAAGGTGGTGTCGTCCGGTGCGATCATGCCCACCCGCGCGCCCCACTCGATGGTCATGTTGCAGATCGTCATCCGGCTCTCCATCGAGAGCTTCCTGACCGCCTCGCCGCGATATTCGACCAGGTTGCCCTGGCCGCCGGCCACGCCCTCCTGGGCTATCAGACCCAGCACCATGTCCTTCGCGGTGACGCCGGGAGGCAGCTCGCCCTCGATGTCAACCGCTATGTCGGGGAAGCGGCGCTGGGGCAGGCACTGAGTCGCCAGCACATGCTCGACCTCGGAGGTGCCGATGCCAAAGGCCAGAGCGCCGAAGGCGCCGTGCGTAGCAGTGTGGGAGTCACCGCAGACAATGGTCAGCCCGGGCTGGGTGAGCCCGAGCTCGGGGCCCATGACGTGGACTATGCCCTGGTGCCGGCTGCCCAGTTTGTGGAGCCGGATGTTCGCGCGCGCGCAATTGCGCTCAAGCGCCTCCAACTGGAGGCGCGAGAGGTCGTCGATCGGCTCAGGTCCGGTCGGGGTGTTGTGGTCGGTGGTGGCGATGGTCAGGTCAGGGCGGTGGACGGGTCGGCCCGCGAGTTGGAGACCGGCGAACGGCTGCGGCGAGGTGACCTCATGGACCAGATGCATGTCGACGAAGAGAAGGTCTGGCTCTCCGGGGGAGCTGGCCACCACGTGGCTGTCCCAGATCTTCTGGGCCAGGGTCTTCGGCATCGAACGCACGATACGAGTGGACAGGTCTCAGCCGGTGTGGCTGACGTACGGCAAAACTGCCGGTGGTTTGGCGCCTGTCGACAGCCGGAGAGCTACGCTGGCGGCGTGGGGCAACCTCGGTTTCTGCCAGAAGTCGCTGAGGCCGAGGCGGTGGGTGAGGTCTCCCGCCTTTATGAGGAGATCCGCAGGACGCTGGGGATTCCATTCGTCGGCCTGATCTATCGGAACCTGGCCGTCGAGCCCGGCCGGCTGGCTTCAGCCTGGCGGCGGCTCGGTCCCTTCTTTACGCATCCGGCGACGTCGCGCGCGGCAGCCGACCTTCATTGGGAGGGCGCTCACACTCCACCTATGCCGCCGGCGGGCGAGCTCACCCGCCTCGGGCTCAACGAGCGCTTCTTCGACCGCGCCGGGGCGACGCTGGAGGCCTATGACCGGGCCAACCGGCTGAACCTGCTCGGCCTCACTGCGCTTCTGTACCCGCTGAGCGGAGACCTCGCCCCTGACGCCACCCCAGGAACCGCAGCTGCCGTGGTTACAGGGCCGCGCGACGAGCTGCTGCCGCTGCTGGAGCTGGAGGCCCTGCCGGCGGCTGACCGGGCGATGTTGCTGAAGATGAGCCAGGCGCTACTCCCTGCTGAGGAACCGGTCCTCGTCCCCTCGCTGCTGCGTCATTTCGCGCTGCCTGGCCTGCTCGACAGCCTCTGGCCGGCCCTGCGTCCTGCCGTCGCCGGCGGCTTCGTTGCCGGCGCCGCCGAGGACCTGCGCCACCAGGCCGCAGCCGCGTCCATCGCTCCGCGCCGTTCAATGACTCCTATCGACGACCCGGTTACCAGGCGGACCGCCGAGCGGTTCTTGACAGCCACTTCGACCATGGTCGTCACCGGCCACCTCCTGGACACGATCCTGAAAACCTGCCGCCGCGGTGCCGCTTAGTCTCAAGGGCATGCGCCGAACCGACTTCGGCAAGACCGGCGACGCCGGCCGGGAAGGGAAGTCGAACGGGAGCCGCAGCACCGATCGCCTCGTCCACGTCGCTGCGGTTGCGCTGGCCGCAGTGCTGGCCTTGAGCGGCCTGCTGCTTGTGATTCCAGCGGCGGCCGACTCCCCGGCCAGCCTCCAAGAGGTGGGGCACGACGATCTGGGCGCCCGGGGCCTGAACTCGGCACTTGCCCTGGCCGGCCACTGCGCCTACATCGGCAGCCGCGGCCAGGGTGCGATCGAGATAGTGGACGTCACCGATCCCGCCCACCTGCGCACTGTGGGGTCGCTGCCCGCGCGCCGTCTCACCACGCCGCGGGAGCTGCGCACTGTCCTCAGCCGCAAGCTGCTGGTGGTGCTCAGCTACGCGCTTGGCAGTGGCGGCCTGAACCGCCTCGACCTCTACAGCTGGCAGGGCGACTGCGCCCAGCCGGTGCTGGTCGGCGGATACGACTTCGCGGTACGCTCGCCACACGAGTTCTATCTCTGGCAGCAGTCTGACGGTGACCGGCTTCTGCTTTTCACCACCATGTTCAGCGGAGGCGGCGCCGACCTCCAGGTCGTCGACGCCACGGATCCCGCCTCGCCCAAGCTTGCAGGCACCTGGAGCCCGCCCCTCGGCAGCCTTCATTCCATAGCGCTCAGCGGCGACGGTCGACGGGCCTATCTCTCACTCTGGCGGGGTGGCCTGCTGATCGCTGACAGCACGCAGTTCGTCAGCGGTCAGCCAAATCCCCAGCTGAGCCTCTTGACGCCGGCGTCGTCAGCTCTCGCGCCCTTGCCCGGGGGCAACGTCCACAGTGCGGTCCAACTGCCGGGGCGCGACTTGGTGATAGTGACTGACGAGCGCTACCTGCCGACTGCCCCCTGTGGACCGGCCCGCCTGGTGGACGTGTCGAACCCGGCCCAGCCACGGCAGGTGAGCGTGCTCAAGGCGCCCGAGAACGAGTCGGCCACGTGTCCGAGCAGCCCAGTCGGTACCTACACGAGCCACAACCCCACGGTGGTTGGAGACCTGGCTTTCGTCACCTGGTACTCGAGCGGCCTACAGGTGTTCGACGTCTCGAACCCCGCGCAGCCGGTGCGCCTGGCCGAGTCGCGGCCTCAGGCAGTCGAGCCGGGGGGGCGCGACTCGCAGCTGGGCGCCACGTTGACCATGACCTGGAGCTACCCGATAGTGCGGGACGGCTTGATCTATGTGGCTGACATCAACCAGGGCCTCTACGTGCTTCGCTATCAGGGTCCGCATCAGGAGCAGGTAGCGCAGATCGGCTTCGCCGAGGGCAACAGCAACCTGCAGCCGGCGCAGGCCGCCCCCACCCCGACCCCCAGCGCCGTCCCGCCGCCGACCTCGCCAACCACCCCAACGTCCGGGGTTACGCGGGTATCGCCCTCCCCGGCAGCCGCCCGATTGCTCCCGACCTCCAACTGGTGGGCTGGTGCGATCCTCATCCTGCTGGCCGCCGGGGCGGCAGCCGCGTTCGTACTCGTGCGCCGGTCGCGGCGCCCCGGTTAGCTCGCAAGCCACGGGGGAGCACAGCGACTTCGGTGCGTCAAGGTAACAGCGCTCAGGGACTGACGCGGGCCACGACTTCCGACAGCTCGGGAAGCTCCCGGCGCAGCGCCAGCTCGAGCTCGGTCTCGATGCGGTGCGCCTCCTCCAGCGCCAGTGAGGCCGGCAGGCGAGCGACCACATGCGCCACCAGCCGCTGTCCCCGGAAGCTGAGCTCAACGTCGAGGCAGTCCAGCACCTGGGGTTGCGCCAGCGTGACGGCGCGGATGCGTTGCACCAGGTCCTCGCGGCTGGCGGTGACGTCCGAGCCACTCACCCAGTCAGGCTCGAGCGGCTCCAGGTGCACATCGACGCGCGCCACCTCCGGCAGCGCCTGTTTCAGGTTCTGCTCCAAAGCCGAACTGGTGGCAGTGGCCTTCTCCAGTGTCATTGCGCCAGGCAGTTTCGCGTGCATGCTGAGGTGGATCGAGCCATTCGCCTCGCGCTCGACAGTCACGTTGTGGAGATCGTTGACGGCGCCCTGGCGCGCAGCCACCGCATGCACCCGCTCGACCAGGTTGCCCTCCTTCCACTGCGACTCCAGGACCAGGTCCAGATCCAGTTCCGGCTCGGCCTCGCGAGCGGCCGCCTTGACGCGTTCGCTAAGCCCTTGAGCCGCTTCGATGGAGAGGGTGGGTCGGGCGGTCACTCGGGCGTCTCCCTGCAGGCGGCCGCCCGAGCGCCTGACGCGCACACCCCGCACGGCGCGGACCCCCTCGACCGCCTCGATGGCTTCCCGGACCGACTCCTCCACTCCTTTCGGAGCCCTGTCCATCAGGATGTCAGCTGAACGCCAGGCCAGCAGTCCTGCCGAGCGGCCGATAACGGCCGCCACCAGCAGGCCGGCCCCGGCGTCGGCCCAGCCGAACCCCATGCGGACGCCGACCAGCCCCGCCAGGACGCCCGCCGACGAGAAGATGTCGGCGAAGCGGTTCTGCGCTCCTGCCGCCAGGGCCGGGCTGTGCCAGCGCCGGCTGGCCCAGCGCAGGGTGGTGGCGCGGCCGATCTCCAGCAGCATCGTCGCCCCCACCAGACCTATCGCGTACAACGCCGGGTCGACGTGGACGGGTGCCCCCACCAAACGCCTGACCGCCTCGAACGCGATCACCGCCGCAGTGAGCAGGAGGATCAGCCCCTCCCCAAAAGCCGCCAGGTTTTCGGCCCTGCCGTGTCCGAAGGGGTGCTCGTGATCGGCCGGCCGGCGGGAGGTCCGCACTGCGAGCAGCGCGAAGAGAGAAGCCAGGAGATCCAGCGCGGAGTGAGCGGCTTCGCCGAGCAGGCCCAGACTGCCTGTGAGCAGGCCGGCGATCAGCTTGGCGATGACCAGACAGCAGTCGATGAGGAGCGAGGCGAACGCTATCCGCTGGGCCGTGAGGCGGGGCCGCGGCGCCGCTTCGGCCGCCCGGCTGGAAGTGAGCATCACGCCGCCTTCAGCGGGGGCTGAGCCGCGCCGCGGTGGCGCGGAGCTGCTCGTCTGAGCCGAGCGCCACGATGAGATCGCCCTCCTCCACCACAAGGTGGGGATCCGGGCCCACGTGCATCTGACCGCCGCGGCGCCGGACAGCCAGCACTTGCGAGCCGCCCTCCGCGTTCAGTTGGGCGGTCGCCAGCGAATGCCCTATGAGCTGCGAGCCCGCCGGCACCACTATCTCCTCCAACCCGATGTCGGCGTCGCCGTGGTGGAGGGTGTCCATCACGTCGACGAGCGCCGGCCGCACGGCCAGAGCAGCCATCTGGTGGCCGGCCATGCGATAGGGCGAGATGACTCGGCTCGCACCCGCCAGCTCAAGCCGTCTGATGGACTCCGGCTGCCCCGCGCGGGAGAGGATGTACAGGTCTTCGCGCAGCGAGCGCGCGGCCAGCACTATGTAGACGGCCCGCTCATCGGAGTCGACAGCGCAGAGCAGAGCCCGCGCCCTCTCGATGCCGGCCTCTCGCAGGGTCTCCTCGTGGGCGGCGTCGCCCTCCAGGTGGAACTTGTCCTCACGTCTCAGCCGGCTCAGCGCTTCCGGGTTGTTGTCGATGACCACGAAGGAAACCGCCTCGCGTTCCAGCTCCTGCACAATGCGCGTGCCCATGCGGCCGTAGCCGCAGATGATGAAGTGGTCGCGCAGCTGCCGCCGCATGCCCGCCAACGCTCGCTCCCTCCTGTACTCACCGAGCTCACCGGTGCCCAGGATGTCGGTGAAGATGCCGAGAACCCAGAGCATCGTACCCACGCCGCCCAGGATCAGAGCCGACGTGAAAATCTTGCCCGCCGGGTCGAGGGGATGGACTTCGCCATAGCCGACTGTGCTGATGGTGATGAGCGTCATGAAAAACGCGTCAAGGGGATTCCAGCGCTCGATCAACCCGTACCCGAGGGTGCCGGTCACGAGCACCGCCAGCAGTACAGCAGCCGGCCGGCGAAAGCGAATCAGCGGATTGCGCCGTGCCGCTGGAAACGCGGATCGGCCCAGGCCGGAAGCAGGCGCCATGGCGGAAGGGTAGGTCATGGCAGTGCGCCTGTCAGGAACGACCATCACCCCACTGGGCGTCGCCAGCCGCCCAGCAGTCGGCGCCGACGGGTCGACGCGCCGGTTAGGAGGCTAGTGCAGCTGAGACCGCGGGCCGGATTGCGCTGCCCGACCCCGCGGCAGTCACGAAGGCCTGGAAGAGGCAGTGCGCCCAGCTCTGGCTGTGGACCAGAGCTTCGGGATGAGCCTGCACAGTAAGCACCATGCCGTCGGCCGACTCCAGCCCTTCGATGACGTGATCACCACGGCTGTACGCGTTCACTTTAAGGCGGGGCGCGATGTCCTTCACCGCCTGGTGGTGAAAGCTGTTCACCTCCACCCGGTCGGCCCCGGTCAGTTGGCTGAGGAGCGTACCGGGGACGATGTCGATGCTGTGGGCGAGGTGGTCCCGCCCCTGCTCCAGAGGCGCCCAGTGGTTGTCGGGGCTCGCCCCGTCCGCCCGAATGTCCTGGTAAAGGCTGCCCCCCAGAGCGACGTTCACTACCTGGTGGCCGCGACAGAGCCCCAGCACCGGCAGCTTGCGCCGGACGGCCGCCCGTACCAGAGGGATGTCGAGTGCGTCGAGGTCGTCGTCAACGCGGCCCAGGAGCGAGCTCGGTTCCTCGCCGTAAAGGGACGGATGCACGTCCAGCCCGCCCGGGAAGACCATGCCGTCGAGGTTCTCGAGCAGGTCGTCCGGCTCGGAGGAACTGCCGGCCGGGAGCAGTACAGGCGTGGCGCCGGCCTCGACCAGCGCGGTGGCGTACTGCTTGTTGAGGCCGAAGTAGGGCATTCCGGTGTGCTGCAGCACGGCTCCGACAGTTAGCCCGATCAGCGGGCGCTTGTGTGCCATGAAAGTAACGCCTGATACTACCGGCGGCGGAGAGTGGGAAATTCCGTTGGGTTCCGCCCGGCCGCCGCGGCCGCCAGGACGCTCGAGCGGCGGTAATCTCAAATCGTGAATTCCGGCAGAGCGCTTCGCAGCTTCACCGGCTGGCTGGGCGTCGCGGCATCTGTCGGAATGCTGGTCGTGCTGATCATGGGGGCGCGGGTGACGGACACCGGCTCCGCCGCCGGCTGTGGCCGGGATTGGCCGCTCTGCAATGGCCGCTTCATCCCCGAATTCGCCGCCGCCACGGCTATCGAGTTCAGCCATCGGTTGGTGACCGGCGTCGAGGGCTTCCTCATAGTCGCGCTGGCTGTCTTGGCGCTGCTGCTGCTGCGCCATCGACGCGTAGTCCTCATCCTCGTGCCCATAATGCTTTTCGGCCTCGTGGCCCAAGCGCTGCTCGGAGCTGCCGCCGTCATGTGGCCAGAGCAGCCGGAGGTACTAGCGCTGCACTTCGGCATCTCGCTGATCGCCCTCGCCTCCACCACCCTCGTCGCTCTCTGTACTCTCCGGCCAGACTCGTTGGTGGTGCGCCAGCCCGTGCCGGCTCTGGTGGCGACGCTCACCTGGGCGTACGCCGTTTACATATATTTCCTCGTTTACAGCGGCGCCTATATCCGCCACGCAGGCGCGGCAGCCGCTTGTCCTGGCTGGCCTTTCTGTGGCAGCGGCTACGTTGCCCAAGGGAGCGCTGTGGGCGTGAATTACCTTCACCGTTTTCTGGCAGCCGGTGCCCTGGTGCTTGCCTTGGGTCTCTGGTTGCTCTACCGCCGCTATCGGCCAGACCGTCGCGACCTGGAGACCGGCGCTCGACTCACTGTCCTGGCGACCCTCGCGCAGGGGGCGGCCGGTGCCTTTCTAGTCCTGAACCATTGGGAGCTTTTCGGTGAACTTCTCCATGCGGCGCTGACGGGCCTGCTCTTCACCGGCGCGGCCTACCTGGCCTTCCGCGTCAGCCTCGGTTACCGAGCGGCGGCCGCCACTTCGATGAGCGAGGAGGGTGGAGGTCTGCGCTCCCAACCAAGCCGCGGTTAGTATTAGCTAACAGACGCCCCCAGGGCGTCTGAGGCAAGCTGGGCAATGAACGCAACGACTGTTACGATCCTCGGCGCGCTGGCCGGACTCACCATTTTCCTGGGCCTGCCAGTGGCCCGCCTCCGGGCGCTCAGCCGCCAGAGCCAGGGCTTCCTGAACGCTGTTGCCACCGGCGTGCTGATCTTCCTGCTGGTGGACATCCTGGGCAAGGCTGTCGAACCCATACATTCAGCCCTGAGCGCCGCCCACAGGGGCAATGCCACAACCCTGTTGGGGTTGGTCGCCATCTATGCAGTTGGCGTGGCCACCGGCCTGCTCGGACTGGTCTACTTCAACCGGGCGGTCCTGAGCCGCATCCGTCGCTTCCGGCTGGACGGCCCTGGCGCGGCTGTGGCGGCTGCCCTCCCCGTCGCTCCGACGGCGCGGAGCCTGGCTCTGATGATCGCGTGCGGTCTGGGTCTGCACAACTTCAGCGAGGGCCTGGCCATCGGCCAATCAGCCGCCAGCGGCGCCCTCGCCTTCACTGGCGTGCTGATGGTTGGCTTCGGCCTTCACAACATCACTGAGGGATTTGGCGTGGCGGCGCCCATGGCGGGCGAGGAGCAGCGGCCCAGCTGGGGCTTCCTCGGCCTGGCCGGGCTGATTGGCGGCGGTCCTACCTTCCTCGGCACCGTCGTCGGTTATCACGTCGTCTCCGACTACGCGTTCGTGCTGTTTCTGGCCCTGGCTGCCGGCGCTCTGATCTACGTGATCAACGAGATGTTCATCATCTGCCGCCGGCTCACCACGCAGTCCTGGCTGGCGCCGGGACTGCTCGTGGGCTTCCTTGCCGGCTTTGCCACTGACCTCTTTCTGACCTATCACGGCGGCTAGCGCCCAGCCGGCAGACCGAGCAGCTGGGGATCGAACGACTTGGGCGTCGCTTGACTGTCGTCGGCCGGGCGAGTTGAGTCGGCCCCCCGGGGCAGCTTTGGTGGCGCGGCTGCCATCAGCGGATTCGGTGGCGGAAGTCGCGGGCCGCTTCGGCGTGATCGACGATGCGGGGCGGGTAATCGAGCGGCGGGTTGATCAGCGGATTCCGCAGCCAGGGCTCATGGATGTCCCGATCGTCGAGGGCGGCGAGCTCAGGGACGTACCGTCTGACGTAGACGCCGCGCGGGTCGAAGCGCCGGGCCTGAAGCGTCGGGTTGAAGATGCGGTAGGGGCGGCTGTCCGTGCCGGTCCCGGCCACCCACTGCCAGTTGAGCGAATTGTTGGCGACGTCGGCGTCGACCAGCAGGTCCATGAAGTGGGCGGCGCCGTCTCGCCAGTCGATGCCGAGATCCTTGGTCAGGAAGGAGGCGACCAGAAGTCGCGCTCGGTTGTTCAGCCAGCCCTCCTCGCGAAGCTGGCGCATGGCTGCGTCGATGACCGGATAGCCCGTGCGGCCCTGCTGCCAGGCGGACAGCAGAAGGTCGTCGTGGCGCCACCCGCCGCGGGGCCGGAAGTCCTCCCGGCCGAGGTTGGGAAAGGCCGCCGTGAGTTGATAAGCGAAGTCGCGCCAGCAGAGCTGCCGGGCATAGGTCTCCGCGCCCCGCTCGAGCGCGCGGACCGCCACCTCGAGCGGCGAGAGACAGCCGAAGTGAAGGTCGGCGCTGAGGCGAGAGGTCTGCGCGCCCAACTGATCGTGGAGTTCGCCGTAGCTGTCGATGGGGCCGGCGAGCCACCGTTCCAGCCGCTCCCGCGCGGCCGACTCTCCTCCCCTGAGCAGGTCAGGCGAGCTGTCAGCTGTGGCTTCTGGCTCTGAGGAGGCCAGCCCGCTCACGAAGGTGTGAGGCCGCGGCGCAGACCCAACCTCACGCCAGCGCTGCGCCCGCCAGCGCCGGTAGTAGGGGGTAAAGACAGTGAAAGGGCCTCCTTCGCCGGTCGTCAGCTCGCCCGGCGGAACCACGGTAACGCCGGGGAAGAGCCTGAACTCGATTCCTGCATCTCGACAGGCGGTCGCCAGCGCGCCTTCGCGCCGCCGGGCATAGGCAGTCACGCCGGCGCTGAGCCAGACCGTCTTCGCATCCGCCTCGCGGGCGGCGCGCAGCGTCTCGTCCACGATGTCGCCGCGCCGCAGCAGGAGGGCACCGCCGAGCGCTGAGTCCAGGTCCCTCAGCGATTCCCGGAGCAACTGGCTGCGGTTGGGGCTGGCAAACCGGGCCAGCCCGCGGTCGTGGACGAACAGCGGCAGGACTGCGTCGAAGCAGCGACAGGCCGCGGACAGGGCGGGGTTGTCGTGCCGGCGCAGATCGGCGGTGAAGAGGACGCAGCCGGTCGACATCAGCGCGCTTTCAGCGCGCCGTACATCCCAATTCCCACGGCGACCAACCCGTATACAGCCCGCCTGAGACGGGACGGCTGCGGCGTCAGAACGTCAGCTCCCGCGCTGACTGCCGGGTCTCCGTTCCGCAACGGATGCGACGCGCGATCCGCCGCCAGCACGGCGTTCACCTCACACCCGATCATCACTATCGTGCCCAGGAAAAAGAAAAAGGCCAGCAGCACGAAGAGCAGCGCAAAGTTCTTCCCGTACTGGTTGAGCCCTGGATTGAGCTTGGCGTAGAGCGGGAAGAGCAGCGTCAGCAGCTCGAAGCCGACGCCGGCGACGACGGCGCCGGGCCAGATGATGCTCCAGCTGAGCGGTCGGTTCGGCACCACCCGGTAAATGATCAGGAACAGCACGAAGCCGGAGACCACTCCGAGCACCACCTGAATGACGTAGGCCGCCACACCCTGGTTGAGGGCGAACGGCACCTGAGGCAGCGAGTAGATGAGGGGCAGCAAGGCGGACGTGCCAACCGCTACTACCGCGACGACTGTGAAGACAAGCATCATGACCAAGGACATGAGCTTCTGCGGCACGGGGTCACGGCGCCGGCACTTGAACGCCTGGTCGAAGGCCGCCTCCATGGCGCCGAACAGGTTCGAGGCCGTGTAGAGAAAGCCGAGCAGGGCCGCAACGGCTATCAGTCCGCTCCGTTCTTGAAGCGCCGCCAGCGCAGCCTCGGCCTGTTGGCGCGATTGGAGATCGCCGGGGATAATCTGGACTGCGAGCTGATCGATAGCGTTCGCGCTGACGTGCAGCTGGCCCAGGATGAAGCCGGCCACGGCGGCCAGCGCCAATACGACTGGAAAGATGGCGCTCAGGGCGTTCCAAGCAATGATGGTGGCCCAGTTGGGTCCGTCGTCGTGGTTGATGTACTTGTCGAGCACGCGGGCGGGGAACGTGGCGAGCACCCCAGCCAACATCCGCTTCGCCCCTTCCATAAGCTGCTCGAAACGTACCCGACCGGGCCTACCGCTCCGGCGAGCTGATCACTTGCTGCTCGCGCAGGTGGCGCAGCTCTTCTTCGCTGTATCCGAGCAATTCCAGAACTGCCAGCGTGTGTTCTCCCAGCAGCGGTGCCGAGCTGTCGCGGCAAGGGGGCGTCGTCGCCAGCCGCATCGGCGAGCCGAGCTGGCGGACAGTGCCAAGGGTGGGGTGGATGCCTTCCCAGAAGTAGCCCCGAGCATTGAGATGGGGGTCTGCGTAGACCTGGGCGATGTCCTGGATGGGCGCGCAGGGCACTCCTGCGGCCTCCAGCACCTCCAGCCAGTGCGCCACCGGCGCGGTCGTGGTGACCGCCTCGATCTGCGCGATCAGCTCTGAGCGATCCTCGAACCGACCGGCGTTGGTGGCGTAGCGCTCGTTGTCGAGCAGCGGCTCGAGACCCAGGGCGTGGCAGAAGGCCGGCCAGTTCCGCGGGGTGGTGGCGCCGATCGTCACCCAGCCGTCGGCCGCCCGAACCGCCTGGTAGGGAGCGTTGTTCTGGTGCGCGGAGCCGTTTGGGCCAGGAACCTCCCCTGTCGCAAAATACTGGCCCGCCTCCCAGATGGTGAGGGAGACGCCGGCTTCCAAGAGGGAGACGTCGATGAACTGGCCCTGACCGGTCTGATCTCGCGCTCGCAGAGCGGAGACGGCGGCCAGCGCACCGTACAGAGCACAGACCAGATCACAGATAGGCACACCCACCTTGAGCGGATCGCCACCAACCTCGCCTGTGATGCTCATCAGTCCAGAACGGGCCTGGGCCATGATGTCCAGCCCGGCCAGCGGCGCCAGCGGACCGTCCTGACCCCAGCCCGACACCGCCACGTAAATCAGTCCTCGGTTGATCTCGGCCAGGCGGGCATGGTCCAGCTCCAACCGAGCCATTGTCCCCGGGCGAAGGTTCTCGACCACCACGTCGGCGCTCTCGACCAAACGCCTGAACACTGCCTTGCCGGCCGCGGGCTTCAGATCCAGGGCCAGCGAGCGCTTGTTGCGGTTCAGGCGCAGGAAGGGCGAGCTCTGGTCTCCCAGAAAAGGCCCTGCCTGGCGAACCTCATCGCCGCCCGCCGGGTTCTCCACCTTGATCACCTCGGCGCCCAAGTCGGCCAGCTGCATGGTGCAGAAGGGAGCGGCCATGTAGTTGCCTACCTCGACCACTCGGATGCCCTCCAGCGGACCGTGCATCAGCGGATTCGGTCCAGTGCCGCCCAGCGGCTGCGGTACTCGGCTTGGGCGGTCTCGACGCGCGTCTCGCGAAAGCGCAGAGACTCACCTGGCAGCAACTGGGCGGCCAGGGTCAGATCGCAGCGGGCAACTCCGCCCACCACCGGATAGCCGCCTGCGGTCTGGCCGTCGGCCATGAGTAGGATGGGCTGACCTGACTGCGGCAGCTGGATGCAGCCGGAGGTCAACCCGAACGAGACGACATCGGCGCCGGTGGTGGGCAGCTGGGGTCCTTGGAGGCGGTAGCCCATGCGGTCGGCGTCGGAACTTACAGTCCAGGGCTGCCCGAAGAGCAAACGCTTGCCAGCCGCTTTGATGCGGCCCAGCTGCGGGCCGGCCACTGTCATCAGCTCCGGCTCGGTCGAATACGGAGGCCGGTAGGGCTGAGGCAGCTCCCGGCCGGCTACCAGCGGACGCGGCGCAGAGCCTGCGCGGTGGAGGACGTCCTCTCGCTTCAGCGGCCGGCCCTGCAGGCCACCCCTGCCGATGAGGACGTAGGTTGCCGCGGAGCCCAGCCAGCGGTCGGCCGCCAGCCCGCCGGCCACCGCCACATAGGCGCGGGCACCCCAGCGCCGGCCGCCGAAGCTCAGCCGGTCACCGGGAGCGCAGAAGAGGCCTGTCCAGCCGGGGACCGCGCGTCCGTTCAGGGTGGGCTCGAAGTCAGCTCCCGTGACAGCCAGGACGCAGCGGTCGAGGATCTCTAGCGTCGGACCTGTGAGGGCGCATTCCAGCGCCGCAGCACCTGCGGGGTTGCCCACCAGCAGATTCGCCGCCGCCAGCGCAAAGCGATCCATGGCGCCGCCTGGCGGAACTCCGGCGATGCGCCGGCCCGGCCGGCCCAGGTCCTGGATCGCGCTGAACACTCCCGGCTGCTCGACCTTGAACTGCGGCGCCTGGTCGCCTGTCTCGTTCACGCCGGGAAGAACCTTATGCGGTCGCCGGTGCGCAGCAGGCAGGGCGGATCCGAGTTGGGCAGGAAGACCTTGACGTCAGTGCGGCCGATCAGGTGCCAGCCGCCCGGCGAGGGCAGCGGGTAGATGCCTGTCTGGGCGGTGGCGATGGCGACGGAGCCGGGCGGTACCTGCTTGCGCGGCACCTTTCGCCGGGGCAGTCGCAGGCGCTCAGGGAGCGGACCCAAGAACGCCCAGCCGGGCACGAAGCCGACCATGAAGCAGCGGTAGGTGGTTTCCGAGTGCAGCCTGATCAGCTCCTTCACCGGCAGCTCCAGCGTCTGGGCAGTCTCCGCCAGGTCGGGGCCGTCATAGAAGACGGGTATGCGGTGCAGCCGGCCCGGCGGCACGCTGTCGGCGCGGGTGCCGGAGAGCTTCTGGACTGCGGCGGTGAGGCCCCTGGCGGTGATCTGCTCGGGGTCGTAGTGCACCACAACGCTGGCGTACCCGGCTATGGCCTCTCTGACGTCGCGGCGAGCCTGGAGGAGTTGGGCCAGCTTGATCGCCCGGCTGTTGAGCGCAGTGTCGACGCGCTGGCCCAGCTCCACGTAGAGGGCAGCGTCGCCCAGTGGGGTGATCTTGAAGCGGCGGCTGCTGCGGCCGGACTTGGCTTGGGTCTCGGCCTCCTTGGCGCGGGGCACGTGACAAGGATGGCGCAGTCGAGGAGAGGCCGCCGCCGCGCGGGCCGAGAGCTTGCCTAATGCGCCCCGTGACCACCGACGCTGAGCGACCGCTCAGGGACCGGGCG
Organism: Candidatus Dormiibacter sp.; assembly: GCF_050999135.1. Taxonomy (NCBI): domain Bacteria; kingdom Bacillati; phylum Candidatus Dormiibacterota; class Candidatus Dormibacteria; order Candidatus Dormibacterales; family Candidatus Dormibacteraceae; genus Candidatus Dormiibacter; species Candidatus Dormiibacter sp. Next base: position 83,565 of record NZ_JBPCPN010000029.1, read on the forward strand.
TTCGAGATATACCCGCGGTTACCCTGACGGTGTGGGGCGGCTGACAGGGCCGTGGCAAGTCGTCAGTGTGCTAGCGGTACTTCTGGCCGGTTGCACAGGTCAGCAGGCCGCGCCGGGTTCGGCAGCACCTCGAGCGCAGCCTTCGACCACCGCGGCGCTCAGGTCTCCAGGCTGCGGGAAGGTGGCCCCCACGCCGGCTGGCGCCGACCGGTCGTACAGCATCCCGATCGCTCCGACTCTCGCCAACGGGGCTGCTGAACGGACGGCCATCGTCCATATTCCGGCCGGCTACCGCCCCGAAGTGCCGGCTCCGCTGATCGTGGAATTCCATGGCGCCGGCCCCGCCGCTACGGCCGCCGACTATGAGCAGGGCTCGCCCCTCCGCCAGATATCGGACAGCAAGGGCTTCATCGACGTATTCCCGCAGGGCCTCCGCGCCCCCAACGGCAACCTCGCCTGGAACGCCTACGGTCCGGTCCTGGTCAAGATTGCCGAGATCCCCTTTGTGGACAGGCTCCTCGACACGATCGAGAGGGAATACTGCGTCGACGCCGGCCGCGTCTACGCGAGCGGCGCCTCCAACGGCGGCAACATGGTCAACTACCTCGCCTGCCGTGACGCGAGCCGGTTCGCCGCAGTGGCTCCGGTGGTGGGACCGATGTTCGGTCAGGACGACGGGCCGTGCCGCCCCTCCCGGCCGGTGCCGATCATCGACCTTCACAGCGTCAACGATCTCCTCGTGCCCTATGGCGGCCATCCAGGACCGCCGGCCTACGACTTCCCCCTACCAGCCGTGCCCGACTGGCTGGAGGGTTGGGCCCAGCTGGATGGCTGCCGCTCTGCGCCCCCCGCGACGGCCGGCGCAGACGGCGTCCAGGTGCGAAGCTGGAGCGCCTGCCGAGGCGGCGCTCGGATCGTCACCTACGCCACCCTGGCTGGGCATGGCTGGCCGCAGAGCCTCGATGGACGACCGGCCGCCGAGACTGTGTGGGGATTCCTGTCCTCGTATCGCCTTTAGGCCCGGCCTTTCAGGATTGACGTCAGTCGGCGCGCGGTCGCTCGGCCTCGGCTAATCCGGGCTGCTGATAGATGCCCAACACGTTCCCCGCGGGGTCGCGGAACCAGGCCACTTTCTCCTGCGCGTTCTCGTCCACCGGCTGCACGATCTCGCCGCCAGCGGCTTTGATCGCGGCCACAGCGGCGCCGGCGCTCGCGACCATGACAGAGACCACCAGGCCGGGCTCGGTCGCCGCCGGTCGGCCCAGCACCCACATTCCGCTGACTCCTCCGACGGTGTCATCGAAGGCGACTCGGCCGCCGTCGTCGTGCCGAATCGCCCAGCCGAAGGCCCGGTGGTAGAAGTCGGCAGAGCGGGAGATGTCGGCCGCGGGTATCTCGATGTAGCAGATCTTGCCGGTTCGATAGAGCGGCTGCGCCGAGCTGGTCATATTGTCCCCTCCACGATAAAACGTTGTGTTCTCCCGCGGATTCAGCCCCAGAGAGATGGCTCCGTCAGCCCAGTGCTGCATGAAACCGCGCCGTCAGAGCGCTATCCCCGGCGTTCCTACTTCCTTGCTCAGGCCGGCTCGAATCCACATTTGGCGAGAGGCGGACCCCCTCGAAACCGACCCTCAACCACCAGGGTTGGACGTGTCGGCAGTCGACCCCACCCCTCAGCTGAGCAGCTCTCCGACCAGGTAGAGCGAACCGCAACCCAGCACCCAAGCGTCCGACGCCGATTCTGCCTGGGCTTGGCGCAGGGCGGCTGCCGCGTCCTCCACAACGCTTGAGCGATGCGGCCACATGGCGGCCAGGTCCGCCGGGGCGAGCGCCCGCTCCCCCGCGCTGGCGGCGCGTGTGAACACCACCAGGGAGGGCTGCAGGTGGGAGAGCTCGTCCAGCACCGCGCCCACGTCCTTGTCCTTCATGGCCGCGAAGACGACGACGAGCCGAGCGTCTCCGATCAGCTTGCGCACTTCCCGGGCCAGGCGGCGCATCCCCTCCTGGTTGTGAGCGCCATCCAGCAGGGTGCGCCCGTCGAGGAGCTGCAGGCGCCCCGGCCACTCCACCTCGGCCAGGCCTGTCCGCACGCTGTCCGGGCTGGCGTCACCCAGTGCGTGCGCTGCCGCCACCGCCAGCGCGGCGTTCTCCGCCTGGTGGGTGCCGAGAAGACGCGTACGCAGGTCTTCGTAGTGGAAACCAGGTCCATTCAGATCGAACTCCAACCCCTCCCAGCCCTGGCGGCGAAGGCTGACCTCCAGCTCTTGACCGAGCCGCCAGAGGGAACGGGAACCGACCTCACGGCAGCGCCGCTCGATGACCGGCAGCGCCTCTGCGCTGGCGCCAGTGATCACAATGTTGCCGGGCTTGATGATCCCGGCCTTCTCGCCTGCGATCTGCTTTACGGTGTCGCCCAGGTACTGGCGGTGATCCTCGCTGACGTTGGTGATCACTGCCACGCCTAGGTCTAGCATGTTGGTCGAGTCCAGCCGGCCGCCCAGGCCCACCTCCACCACCAGCCGGTCGCTCCGGTCCCGGAACCAGCTCAGCGCCAGGGCGATCAGGATTTCGAACTCGGTAGGCGCGCCCGCCTCCTGCGTCACCCGGTCGAGCACCGGCTTCAGCGCCGAGAGCGCCCGGGCGAAGTCCGCCTCGGAGATCAGTCTGCCGTCGATCTGGATGCGCTCCGTGTAGGAGCGGAGGTGGGGGCTGATGGTGAGCGCCGTGCGCAGTCCTCTTTTGCGCAGGATCGAGGCCAGGAAGGCGGCCGTCGACCCCTTGCCGTTGGTGCCGGCGATGAGAGCGCCGCGCTTGCCGCGCTCAGGGTTGTCCAGCGCCTCCAGCAACGCCCGTGTGCGCTCCAGTCCCAGCTTGACAGCGAACCGCCCGGACTCGCTGAGATAGGCGAGCGCCTCCCGGTAGCTCAGGCCTGTCGCCGCCGCTCAGCCTCCAGCGTGTTCCACATGAGCATTGCCCGGGTCATTCGACCCACCCCGCCCGGAACCGGTGAGAGATGTCCGGCGACTGCCGCCACGGCTTCGTCGACATCGCCCCGGATCCTGCCGTCGACGCGATTGACCCCTACGTCCACTACCGCCGCCCCCGGCTTGACGAAGCCCTTGGTCACAAAGCCAGCTCTGCCCACGGCGACGACCAGCACGTCAGCCTCGCGGCAGACGCCGGCCAGATCGCGCGTTCGCGAGTGGCAGATGGTGACAGTGGCGTTCCTGGCCAGCAGCAGCAGCGCTACCGGCTTGCCGACTATGTTGCTCCTACCCAGCACAACTGCGCGCGCGCCCTCCAAAGGGATGCCGGCGTCGTCGAGCAGCCGCATGACGCCTGCCGCCGTGCAGGCCACCAGCCCTGGCTCGCCAAGCGCCAGCCTGCCCAAGTTGATCGGATGAAAACCATCGACATCTTTGTCCGGATCAACGCCCTCCACCACGGGTGTCACCGCCACCTGCTTGGGAAAGGGCTGCTGGACCAGGATGCCGCTGACATTCTGATCTCGGTTCAGCTGCTGAACCAGCTGCATGACGTCTTTGGTCGAGGCGCTGTCCGGCAGGCGGTGGTCGGAGGAGGTGATGCCCACCCTTTCGCCGTCCCGTCGCTTGCCGCTGACGTAGGATTCCGAGGCCGGATTGTCTCCCACGAGGACCACCGCCAGATGCGGCCGCCGGCCGCCCGCTGAAAGCAGCTCGGCAACCCCACGAGTCACGTCGTCCAGCACCCGCGCGGCCGACTGCTTGCCGTCCATGACCTTCACAAGCCGAGCTCCCGGCGCGCCAGCTCAGCCGCCACCCGCAGCAGGCGGGCGGTGCCCGCCGCGTCGCCGCCCAGCCGGCGACAGTCCTCGTACTCGGGCACAGCTTCGACCGGCCGCCCCTCCAGCTCCTTCACCTTCACCGTGACCTTGCCCTGCGGGGTCTCCACCTCGAGGAAGCGGCGTCCCGCCAGCACCCGACGGGCTGAGCTGAGTCGGACGCCCAGGCTGGAACTGCGCTCCAGGATCAGACGGGCCAACCGGTCGGCGTCCGCCGGCGCCGCCAGCGCCGCCAGCACATGTCCCGGCCGGCCCTTCTTCAGCAGCGCGGAAGTGATGGTCACGTCCAGAGCCCCGGCTGCCATCAGGTCCTCCAGCAGCGCAGCTGTCAGGTTGCCGGCCTGATCGTCCAGGTTCGTCTCGATGACTATGACCTGCGCCGCCTCCGGCACCGGCTGGCCGAGCCACAGAGCGGTGGCGTTGGCAGGCTCATCCCGGCTGCCGATGCCGTAGCCGACCCGGCTCAAGGCAAGCGCTGGGCGCTCGAACGTGGCGGCGGTCGCCAGGATCGCAGCCCCTGTCGGCGTCACCAGCTCCCAGGAGCGCTCATCCGGCTCCAGCACTGCACCGGAGCCCGCCAGGATGCGCAGGGTGCCAGGCGCCGTTCGGCCCCCGCGCGGCGCCGGCAGCGGGGAGGCGTAGACAGCGCCCAGCTTCAGCGAGTCCAGCAGCCAGAAGCTGCCGACCAGGTCGATCAGTGTGTCAGCCCCGCCCAGCTCGTGCAGGTGCAGCTGGTGGGGTGCTCGACCGTGGATCTTCGACTCGGCGGCGCCGATCAGGTCCAGAGCGCTCAGCGCCTGCTCGCGAACCGCCCCTGGCAGCTGCGCCGCCGTCACCACGCTCTTCAGCTCGGGCAGCTTGCGGCTCGGGCCTTCGCCACACTCGACCAGCACTCGGGTGCCGCCCAGGTGGCCTCGCTCTTCGTGCCGGGTGCTGACGCGAGCCTCCTGGCGGAGGCCGAGCGCGATCACCGTGCGCTGCAGCAGCTCAGGCTCTGCCCCGGCGTCAATCAGCGCGCCCAGCGCCATGTCGCCCGAAATGCCTGAGGGGCAGTCGAAGTAGCCGATCAAGCCGCTCACCTGCTCCGCCGGATCTCCACTGCAAAGCTGTCGAACTGTCCCTCTGCTGGCGGTGTCTTGCTGACGCGCACCACCGCCGCCTGCACGCCGCCGCGCGCGAGAGCCCGCTCGGCGATCCGGGCGGCGACGGTCTCCAACAGGTTGGCCGGCTCGCCCTCCACCACCTCTTTCACATCCGCGTACGCGTGGGAGTAGTTCACGGTGTCGGCCAGATCGTCGCTCCCCCCGGCCCGGGCGGTGTCAACCTCCAGCTCCAGATCGACGCTGAACCGCTGGCCCAGCTCCCGCTCGGCCGGCCGGTTTCCGTGGCGCCCGAAGAAGACCATGCCGTGCAGCAGGAGGCGGTCCATCGCCGCCATTGTCACCTCGAGCGGGATGCAGGCCCGCTCCCGGGCCCGTTCTAGGGCGAGGGGCTGGGGCCGCGTCCTCCGCCAAAACCGCCCCCGCCGCCCACGCTCACCACCTGAGCCGCGACCACGCCGTCAGGTCCCGCCTGGCCCACCACGCTGACGGTGGTGTCCTTCTTTAGATCGGTCTGATCGCCGGGAGTGGTCTTGGTGATGCGGGCGGAGCCGAGCGTGATCTTCACATCCTTGTTGGTGGTGCGGTCGTGGACGGTGATGGAGGTGCTGTCCACGGCGACGATCGGGCCCGAGATTGGCCGCGCCCCGCCGCCGCTGCCAGCAGTGCCAGCAGTGCTAGCAGTTCCGCCACCGCCGGTCGTGGCAGCGGCGGCCTGGGCCGCGACGGCACTGGAGGCGGGAGGGTGAACCTGGCCGTAGCGACCGCCGGCGTAGAAGCCGACCAGCACTCCGACCAGGACCAGCAGGGCGATGATGATTCGGTTCATTCATACCTCAGAGCGTCGATGGGATTGAGCGCCGCGGCGCGGTTGGCGGGATACATACCGAAGAAGAGGCCTATCGCGACCGAGACACCGAAGGCCAGGATGACCGACGGCGTCGACACGACCGGTGGCGGGACTTGGGTGGAGCCGCTGGAGGCGGCGAAGGCCGCGACCGCGACCGCCAGTCCGGCGCCCAGTACGATGCCGAGCAGACCGCCGACGCCGGAGAGGAACATCGACTCGATCAGGAACTGGATGAGCACGTCCCGCCGGCGCGCGCCGACAGCCTTGCGGATGCCTATCTCTCGTGTCCGCTCGGTGACCGTAACCAGCATGATGTTCATGATCCCGATCCCGCCCACCACCAGTGAGATTGCCGCAATCGAGCCGAGCAGCACTGTCAGGAGTCCGGTGATCTGGCCGAAGCTGTTCAGCAGGTCCTGTTGCGACTGCATCTGAAAGTCAGCTTGAGTGGGATCTGAGATGCGATGCCGGTTGAGCAGAATCTGCGTCGCTTCGCTCTGGGCGGCCGCGGTGGCGTCGCTGCTCGAAGCCTGGATCAGGATCTGATTGATGTTCCTGCCCCGACCGCCGGTCAGGTAGTTCCAGGCGGTGCTGATGGGCACCACTGCGACGTTGTCCTGGTTGCCCAGACCGCCCGAGCCCTTGGCGGCCAGAACGCCGACCACGCGGAACGACTGGCGCTGAATCTTGATCGACTTGTCGACTGCGGCGCTGCTGTCGCCGCCGAAGAGGTTGTCCACCACCGTCTGGCCCAGCACCACCACCCGAGCGCTGCTGCGCACATCACTGGCGCTGAAGAAGGCGCCTGCTGAGAGGTCGTAGTTGCGCACCTGCGCCCAGTCCTGGGTCGAGCCGCTCGCCGGCGCCGACCAGTTCTGATTCTGATAGGTCATCGTGCCGTTCGCCGTGGTGAGGGGAATGGCTGTCACGATGTCGGGCGCCTGCCCGTGATCGTTGAGCGCCGTCACGTCGTCCTGCGTCAGCGTCTGCGCCGTACCGAAGCCCTGGGCTACGCCGCTCGTGCGGCTGGAGGAGGGGAAGACGTAGATCACGTTCGAGCCGAGTGATTCCACCTGCTTTTGAACGGCCACGGAGGTGCCGTTGCCGAAGGCTACGAGCAGGATGACCGCCGCGACGCCGATGAGGATGCCGAGCATCGTCAGCGTGGAGCGAAGGCGGTTGGCCGAGAGCCCGGCGAACGCCAGGGTCAAACCTTCGCCTACGTTCACTGGGGTACCAGCTCCGTTTTGAAGCTGGATTGGCGGAGGTCGGTCACGATCAGCCCGTCCCTGAGCCGCACGACGCGCTGGGCAAAGCGGGCGACGTCCTCCTCGTGGGTGATCACCACCACGGTACGACCCAGTTCGTTCAGCTCCACCAGCACCTTCATCACCTCGAGGCTGGCGGCGGAGTCGAGATTTCCGGTCGGCTCGTCGGCCAGGATGATGGCCGGCTCGGTGACGAGCGCTCGGGCGATGGCCGCCCGCTGCTGCTGGCCGCCAGAGAGCTCGTTGGGCAGATGCTTGGCGCGGTCGCCGAGACCCACCGCCTCCAGGGCTGCCAGCGCCCGCTCCCGCCGGCCGCTGCCCACGCCGGCGTAGACCAAGGGCAGCTCGACGTTCTTCACGGCGCTGGTCCGAGGGATCAGATTGAACGCCTGGAAGACGAAGCCGATCTTGCGGTTGCGAATGGCGGCCAGCTCGTCGTCGTCAAGGCCGAGAACGTCGATGCCGTCCAGCACGTAGATGCCGCTGGTCGGCTTGTCCAGGCAGCCCAGGATGTGCATGAGGGTGCTCTTGCCGGAGCCCGAAGAGCCCATGATGGCGACAAACTCGCCGCGCTCAATGCGGAGGTCGATGCCCTGCAGGGCCCTGACCTGCACATCGCCAGTGCTGTAGAACTTGGTGACGCCTTCGATCTCGATCATCCGCCCAACCTGACGCCGCCACCAGCACCCCGGCCGGTAGTAGTCCCGCCGCCGGCGGGGAGTCGCGTCGATGGCAGTACCACGCGGTCCCCCTCGGCGACGCCGGCGGTCACTTCCGTCGAGGTGTCTCCAACCACACCGGTTTCCACTGCCACCCGCACCTGGGTCTTGCCGTCCTTCTGGAGGAGCGTCACGTAGTTGGTGCCACCGGAGCGGCTGATGGCGCTGTTGGGTACCGCAAGCACGTTGGTGGCCTGGCTCACCACCACTGCCGCGTTGGCAGTCATCCCTGACCTCAGGCTGGGATTGGCAGTGTCGAGCGTGAGCGTCACGTAGTAGTTGGTGACATTCTGGATGGTGGAGGAGCCGGGCGCCACCGCCAGGACATGGCCTGGCAGCGTCACCCCGGGCAGCGCGTCGAAGCTCAGACTGACCGTCTGGTCGGGCTTGACCTTGGCGGCATCCGCTTCCGCCAGCGGCGCCACCACCTGCATTGAGCTGCTGTTGTTGATGACTGCGAAGGCCGAGCCGCTGGAGGCGGAGCCACCGGTTGTGCCTGCCGCTCCAGCCGTGCTTGAGGAACTGGAACTGGAGCCGCTGCCCGCCGGTTGGGGTGCGGTGCTGCCCGGCGCCTGCGCGGTGGCTCCGCCGCTCGCGCTGACGCTCTCGCCGACCTGCCCGTTGAGGGCGCTGATGACGCCGTCGATGGGTGAGGTGAGAGTCGTGCTGTTGAGATTGTTCTGGGCCGTTTGGAGGCCGGCCTGAGCGGTGTCAACCGAGGCCTGGGCCGCCGCTATGGTGTTGGGTCGGCTGTTGGCGGCGCTGTTGACAGCGTCCTGAGCGGAGACCACCGATGCGCGCGCCTGGTTGATCTGATGCTGGCCGGACAGCTGATCGCTGGCCTGCTTGTTCTGTGCCTGGTTCAACGCTTGCTGGTCCTGGTAGCACTTGGAGCCTGCCGGCTGGGGCTGGCCGGCGCAGTTGTCGCTGTTGAACTGGTTCTGGGCATTGGTGACTGCATTCGCGTCCTGCTGGTTCTGCAGCGCCACCTGATTGACCGCGTCGTTGTATGCCTGCTGGGCGGCGGCGAGCTGATGCTGGGCCTGGGTCACCGCATTGGAGTTCTGAGCGGTGCTCAGGTTCGCTTCGGCCTGAGCCAGGCTTGCCTGGGCTTGCTGCAGGGCGGTCTGGTAGGTGGTCTGGTCGATGCGTGCCAGCACCTGACCCGTGTGCACCTGATCGCCCACTTTGACATCCACCTCGGTCAGTTGGCCTGACGCCCGGAATGCCACATTCTGCTGCTGGACCGGCACCACTGTTCCGGTCCCAGATACGGCGGCGCTGACGGTGCCGCGGCGGATCACCGTCGTGCGCGTGCCCCCGCCGCTGCTGCCGGGTGGGGCGATGACGTCATGGACGATGAGAGCCAACAGCGCAACTGCGACCAGCGCCAGCCCGAGCGCCAGCAGCCGGCGGCCCCGCCAAGCCTGGAGCCGGCGAGGGAGCGAGCGGGTCTGTATCACCAATTGAGATCCTCCAAATTCCAACCACCCGCCGAACCCAGCCGGGTGACAACCGCCAAGCCCAGTCCGGTCAGCCCAACCGCTACCAGGAGCAGCCAGCCGGCAAAGGGAACCAGGCCCGCATCGAGCCCTATCAGAATCGCCATCACAACCCCCAACCAAGGGTTGCCGCCGCCGAGCCGGCCGCGCAGCCAGCGACCGGCGGCCAGGGCCAGGGCCGCACAGCCGAAAAGCGTTGCGACGGCGAAGGCTGCCCAGACGATGGGAACGATATTCAGGAGCAAGAAAGTGGCGCGAAGCAGCTCCGTCGCGGCCAGGATCAAAAGCGTGGCCGAGATCCCTGCCGCGAGGAGTAGGACGACGAGGCGCGGGCTGACGCGCTCAGCCGCCAGCCGGGCGCGGCTTGAGGCGAGGGCGAGCATGGCGAGCGTCAGCAGCAGCAGTACGGCGCCGGTGGCGAGAAACCAGCCGAAGCTGAAGACACCTCCCGGGGAACCGAGGCCCCGGAACTCCAGGCGGCCTCCGCCGGTCCGCAGGCCAGGCAAAACGGGCAGCGCAGCCCGGGGCTGCAAACCGCGGGGCGGAGAGCCAGGGTGGGGAAACACCGAGTTCAGCACTGTCGCATCAGCCCAGGCCAGCACCAGGCCCGCTCCCACCAGCACCGCCAGCGCCAGCGACCAGCGCAAGGTGGGTGCCACTAAGTCCAGCGACGCAGGTTGCGGCTGAGCAATGACAGATGCCAGACGGCGAGGAGCGCTACGCCCAGGGCCAAAAGCAACAGGAATAGGTCCACGCCGCTGCCGCTCCCGAGAGACCGGCCCGGCTGCCAGCCGAGCGCTGCGTCCAACTCGCTCAGGGTGCGTTGACCCAGCCCGAGCAGGCCATCCAGGCCTGACAGGTACCAGAGGACGACCAGACCCAGCACCGCTTCGCTCGCCAGCACTCCCCAATCCTCGAGCGGGCGAGTCCGCGGCGCCACCCGCCGCAGCACCTGCGGCAGCAGGTCCTCCGGCAGCGCCGGCGTGGGCAAAGCCCGGATCCGGCTGGGCAGCGAAGCCGCCTCCTCGTGCTGCCGCCTGCAGGCGCCGCAGATCGCCAGGTGCTGCCGGACTTCCAGCAGGGCAGCGTCCAGCTCCCCATCCACAACCGCTTCCAGTCGGCTGCGCACCTCGGCGCAGGTCATGTCTGACCGTCCTCGGCCAAGAGCACCCGGAGCACCGCTCGAGCGCGATAGAGCCTTGACTTGACAGCGGCGGCGCTCAGGCCCAGTGCGGCGGCGACGTCATCCACCCGGAGGTCGGCCTGGTAGTGGAGAAGCAGTGGCAGCCGCAGCTCCGGGGTGAGATCCGAGATGGCTAGCTGCAGGTCGAGCTGGTCCGTCGCCGCTGAACTCATCCCTGAGTCCTCGAGCTCCTGGGCAGGCGCTGGACGGCGCCTCAGGTAGCTCGCAGCGACGTTGCCTGCCAGCTTCCAGAACCACGGCTCGAAGGGCCGGCTGGGGTCATAGCGCTGAAGCTGACGGTAGAGGCGGACAAAGATCTCCTGGGCCAAGTCCTGCGCCTCGTCCCGGTCCTGGAGGTACTGGTAGGCGAGTCCGAAGACCCGGCGCTGGAAGCGATGGACCACCTCTTCGAACGCGGGCAAATCACCGTGCTGAGCCAACCTGACCAAAGCCTGGTTGGCCGCCCGCGCCTGACCGCCGCCCTCATACCCGCTCATCGACAGCTCCAGAGCCACGTAGACCTATACACGACGGACACCAGTTTGGTTTCAGGCCGGCAGAAAGTCATCCCCGTCTGGTGAAGACCAAGCCCCAATCAGGGTTGGCAGTGCGGCAGACCGCCGTGGGTTTACGTGGGCTTTGGGCTGAGGGGGCAGTCGCGGAAAGAGCTGTCCCACAGGAGGGTCCGTAACTTACCGACTAGGGAATCCGCGCGACGGTCGCTGCCCAGTTCTTTCGCATGCCTGAAGGCATCAGCCGAGGGACATGCCCTGCTCTTGGAGAGCCTCCTGAAGTAGTGCCAACGCTTTCGGTCCCATTCCGTGAAGCTGTTTCAGCTGGGAGGCCGGCACGCCCGCCAGGTCTCTGAGTTGTGTGTATCCGGCAGCGGTGAGTGCCCGGGTGGCGGGTGCTGCAACGCCCTTGGGGAAGTCGACCTCCGGCGGTGTCACGGCGTGATGGTATCCGGAAGGAGGGGCGCTGCTGCAAACGAACCCCTGGCGTCGCGTGGGGCCACGTTGGCGTGCGGTGGCACCATAGTGGTGCTATTATGGCGTCATGGATCTCACGCCGTACGTCGAAAGTCTCCGCCATGAGCTTGCCGTGGCCGCCGAGGCCGGAGGGGAAGACGTTCGCGCACTGGCCGAGCGACTCACAGCTCCCCTGGAGTCGGCGGTGCGGCTCACCCTGCTGGACGCGCTGTCGACCGCGGCGGACGAGATCACGCGCGACCTCGCGCCCGGCTCGGTGGAACTCCGGCTGCGGGGCCGCGAGCCCAGTTTCGTTGTGACGCAGCCGCCCGCCGATCACCCGTTCGAGGGGAGTGACCTGGCCGCGTTGGGTGCCGCGCCCGTCACGGCGGAGGGCGAGGAGGGCGCGATGGCGCGGATCAACCTCCGCCTGGACGAACATCTGAAGGGACGGGTCGAGGCCGCCGCCGGCCAGGCGGGGCTTTCGGTCAACGCCTGGCTGGTACGGGCGGCCGCGGCTGCGCTGGGGTCCGACGCTCCCGGCCGCCTCTTGGAACGCCGCGCCGCCCGCTCCGGTGAGCGCTACACGGGCTGGGTGCGCTGAGGTGGGACACGACACCGCACGGCCAGTTGCTCGTCCCGTGAGCGGGATGCCCCCGCTGATCACATCGGGAGGAATCACCATGCCGACCTTCGACACCCCTGAGCCGATTTCCGTCGTGATCGAGCTTGTCGTCGGTGACGTCCGCATCACCGCGAGCGACCGCGACAACACAGTCGTGGAGGTGCGGCCAAGCGACGCGTCCCATGAGCCGGACGTGCGGGCCGCAGAGCAGACGCGTCTCGAGTACACGGCCGGCCGGCTGCTTGTCAAGGCGCCGAAGCAGCGGGCTCTCGGCCTGTTCGGCAAGGCCGGGTCGATCGACGTGACAATCGACCTGCCCGCCGGCTCGCACTTGCAGGGCGACGCCGCGGTGGCGACATTGCGCTGCGCGGGCCGCCTCGGCGAGTGCCGGGTCAAGATCGGGGCCGGCGACATCCAGCTCGACCACACGGGCACCCTCGACCTGAACACCGGTGGCGGCGCCATCGTCGTGGACCGCGTCGCGGGCGACGCCGAAGTCAGCACCGGGGCCGGCCGGGTACGCCTGCGCGAGATCGACGGCGCCGCTGTGATCAAGAACTCTAATGGCGCTACCTGGGTCGGCGTAGTCACGGGCGACCTCCGGGTCAACGCGGCCAATGGCGACATCACCGTCGGCCTCGGGAACGCCGAGGTCACCGCCAGCACCGCCAACGGTGACGTCCGCATCGGCGAGGTCGCGCGTGGCTCCACCTCGCTCAAGTCCGGCTTCGGACGGATCGACATCGGCATCCGGGCCGGTACCGCCGCACGCCTCGACGTGCACACGAAGTTCGGGAGGGTTCGTAACCACATGGAGGCCGCCGACAGCCCCGAGCCGTCCGACGAGGCGGTGGAGGTCAGCGCCCGCACCGGCTACGGCGACATCGTGATCCGCCGTTCCCTGAATCCCGGGAATGGACTCATCGACAAGGAGGCGTTATGACAACAACCACCCTCACCCGGCCGGCGATTTCGGTCAAGGGGCTGCGGAAGTCGTTCGGCGACAAGCTGGTACTCGACGGCATCGACCTCACAGTTGCCGAAGGCACGATCTTCTCGCTGCTCGGCCCCAACGGCGCCGGCAAGACCACCATCGTGCAGATCCTGTCCACCCTGATCACGGCCGACGCCGGCGAAATGCACATTGCCGGCAACGACCTGGCTACCGAACCCGACGCGGTGCGTGCCGCGATCGGTGTCACGGGCCAGTTCTCGGCGGTGGACGACCTCCTCACGGGCGAGGAGAACCTGATCCTGATGGCCGACCTGCACCACCTGGGCCGAGCCGAAGGACGGCGGCGCATCTGTGACCTGATCGAGCGGTTCGACCTGGTCGAGGCGGCCATGAAACCGGCTTCGACCTACTCCGGCGGTATACGGCGCCGGCTCGACCTCGCGATGACCCTGGTCGGCAGGCCGCGCATCATCTTCCTCGACGAGCCGACCGCCGGTCTGGATCCGCGCAGCCGCCGCACCATGTGGCAGGTCATCCGCGATCTCGTCGGCGACGGCGTGACGATCTTCCTGACCACGCAGTACCTCGAGGAGGCAGACCAGCTCGCCGATCGGATCGCCGTGCTCGACCATGGGCGGCTGGTGGCCATGGGCACGGCTACCGAGCTCAAGCGTCGCATCCCGGGCGGTCACATCCGACTTCGGTTCGCCGACGCAGCCGGGCTCGATTCGGCAGCGCGCACCCTGGCCGGATCCTCCCGTGACGACGCTGCCCTCACCCTGCAGGTTCCCAGCGACGGCGGGGTGCAGTCGCTGCGCAAGCTGCTCGACCGGCTGGACGACGATTCGATCGCGATCGACGAACTGTCGGTCCACCTGCCCGACCTTGATGACGTTTTTCTGGCGCTCACTGGCAATGCCAACAATGCCGAGCAGGAAAGGAACACCTCGCGATGACCAGCATGTCTGACGCCGTCAGCGACTCGACGACGATGCTGCGGCGCAGCCTTCGACACATCGTGCGCTACCCGTCCATGACCCTGATGCTGGTTGGGATTCCCATCGTGTTCCTGCTGCTCTTCGTCTACGTCTTCGGGGGAACTCTCGGCGCCGGGCTCGGCGCCGTGTCAGGTGGCCGAGCCGATTACGTCAACTACGTCGCTCCGGCGATCATCCTGATGACGGTAGCCGCCGTAGCACAGGGCACGGCGATATCGGTCGCGATGGACATGACCGCAGGCATCATCGCGCGATTCCGCACGATGGCCATCACCCGCGCTTCGGTGCTGACCGGCCACGTCCTCGCCAGCATGATCCAGACCATGCTCAGCCTGGCGGTCGTCATCGGTGTCGCGCTCGGCATCGGCTTCCGGCCTACGGCCGGACCGATGGAATGGTTCGCCGCGATCGGCGTGCTCGCGCTCATCACGCTCGCACTCACCTGGCTGTCGGTCGCTCTCGGCCTCATCAGCAAGAGCGTCGAGACCGCGAGCAATCTCCCGATGTTCCTGGTGCTCCTGCCGTTCCTCGGCAGTGGATTCGTCCCGACCGACTCGATGCCGGCGGGGCTGCGCTGGTTCGCCGCGTACCAGCCCTTCACCCCAGTCATTGACACGCTGCGCGGACTGCTACTCGGCGCTCCGATCGGCAGCAACGCGGCGATCGCCGTGGGCTGGTGCGCGTGTATCGCGCTGCTCGCCTACCTCTGGGCGAAGAGACTGTTCAACCGTCGCCCGGCACACTGAGCACGGCGGCGGTTCGCGAAGATCACGCCACGCAGAACTCGTTGCCTTCGGGTCGCCGACACCCCGCCGGGGCACCTCAGGCCGGACGTTTCAGGGGGTCGGCACGGCCAGGCGGATCTCACAGCGAAGACCGCCGACGCGGGTGAGTCGAGCGTCAGCGGTGAGCAGGGGACAATCGTAGGTTTCGGCGGCAGCAACGTAGGCGGCGTCGTAGCCGGTGACGCTCTCCCGGAGCTGCCACATCCGGGGAAGCAAGGGAGCGGTCCTCAGCAGTTCGATGGTCGAGGAGACCAGAGCGTCGAGGGCATCCTGAGCGCGCCGTCCGATGATCGTGCGTCGCAGGTGCAGGCCTCGTACGGCCGAGAACGTCTCGACGATGAGATGCTCGGGCGCAGCCCAGTGTGGGTCTCGAGCCAGTTCGGCTCGACTGCCCTGGCCGACTGGACCGTCATCGGTGAGCGCATTGGTGAGCGCGGACGCATCGACGATGATCAAGTGGCACCGTCGGCTGACCCGGGCCGGTTCCCTGACTCGGCGGCTCGCTCGGCCCGGGCGTGATCGAGCGCATCGGTGGCCTGCGCTACCGACAGTCGAGAACCGTCATCACGCCCGGCGAACAGATCCAACCGAGCCAGGTTCGCCGAGCGCCGCGCTTCGTCTTCCACCAGCGACAACAGAAACGCCTGGAGCGACTGCCCCTTGGCGCGCGCCCGCACCGCCAGCGCCTGTCGCACATCGTCGGGAACATCGCGAATCTGTAGCGCCACCATGCATGCAGTCTACATGCGAGTGGCGTCGTCGCGGTCGACAAGAGGGAGCCCCGGCCAATTGGACTATCGCAGTGATCTCATCGGCGCATGGATCTGTTGATCAGAAACCTTCCGGACGAGGTCCACGCGGAGCTGGCTCGCCGCGCGGCCGCGAGCGATATGAGCCTGCGCGGCCTACCTGTGCGGAGTGCTGACCGAACACGTGGACGTTCCCTCGATGGGCGAGTGGCTGCGACGCGTGCGAGGCCTCGGTCCGGCGCACGCCGGCGGCCTGACCGGGCCCGAACTCGTGGCCGTGGTCAGCGCCGAGGATGACGGACTCATCAGCCGTTGAGCATCGCCGTCATCGACGCCGCCACGGTGGTGGATCTGATCTGCGGCTTCCCAGCGGCCGAGCCCTACCGCGGTGCCCTCGCGTCCGCCACGGCGGTCGCTGCGCCGGCCCACCTCGACGCCGAGGTCCTCTCGGCGTTGGCCCACCTCGAGCGAGCCGGACAGCTGACTCGTGCCGCCGAACGAGTGGGGGCGCTGGCCGCGTTTGGGGCCAGGCGCTGGCCGCTGCGGCCCCTCCTGCTGCCCGCGTGGGCGCTGATGGGTCGGATCCCGACCCGGGACGCTCTCTATGTCGCCCTGGCCAGGTCACTCGGCGCCACTCTGATCACTTCCGACGCGCGCCTTCGGCGAGCTACCGCAGCGATCGTCGCCGTCGTCGAACCGGACGAGTAGGTCGGGTCGCGCCGCAGGCATCGAAGGCTGGGAGATGCAGCTCGGCTATGCAAAGCGCGCTGTCCAGCGCGCGGCGAACTGAACGGTCGGCTGCTTGCCGTTGACCCCCGATCGATCACGCGGAACAGCAGTGGCGCCGCCGACCCGGAGCCCGCCAGGCCAGTCTTCTGACTACGGCGCAGCCGAGGGCGGCACGTCATCCGCGGTGTGCACCAACAGCCGATGACCGAACGGCGCCACCCACCGAAACGTGCTCAGGCCTCGCTTCTTGCACCAGCAGTCCGGTGCGCACGGACAGGTCGCTGCACCCATGGCTTCAACGAAACGCCCAATGACAGCGAACAGCATGTACACCGATCCGGCGCCAATCAAGACCCGTCTCATGGGGCGAGCCTACCCTCGCCGCTACGATCCGCCGGACGCCGCCGGTGCACCGGCCAGCTGGACCGGCCCTGGGAGTTCCCGCTGCAGCGGGTGACGGGAATCGAACCCGCATCGTCAGCTTGGGAGTGCCGAGGCGCACACGTCTGGTTCTCGCCGACGTGCAGAACGGCGGTGCCTAAGCGCATTGAGCCCCGACTGCGTCGGCGCTGCGGAGTCTGTCGCCCTTCAGGAACCTCAAATCTCGATGCTGATGGTTGAACCTCGGTCGAGCACGACGACCTGACATTGGCTGACCGAGTCGGGCGCCGCTTGGTCCCCCGTCGCGACCAATCGAGCCGCGAGTACCTGCGGAGAACATCGTGCTGATGCACGGGTGTGTTGCCGCGCCTTTCGATGGGCTCCGTCCGGCTGCTAGCTGCCGGAGGTCGCCCGCATCCAGAGGATGACATCGAGCCATCTCAGCGGATAGGGATCCATCCTCACTTCCGGTTGCTGCACGGCCCGTTGCTGGCAGGTGTGGAGCTCGCTCACAAGTGCGTCATCGTTCATGAGCCGTCGGTAAATCTGCCAGTCGACCCCGTAGTTGTGCAGTGATGTGAGGCCGAGAAGGCTGCACACCATGCGGTCGCGGATCGGGAACAGCCGCGATCGCTTTCGCGCGCAAAGCTTGCCCGCGGTGACCCAGGGATCCCGGCCCAGCGTGGCCCTTACTCGCTCGTAGAGCGCGGACATTGCCTCGAGCGTGTCACTGCAAGCATCAGCCAGGTCGACGTCGTCGGGAACAGCCTTCAAGAGGTCGGTGAGCTTGGTGCGAGCCGGTCCATCATCGAGGATCAGTCGGGCGACGCGCGGCTTTGGTGCGGCGACGCTGAGTTGTGTGATGGCAAACAGGTCGGCGGTAGTGAATTCGTGTGAGACGACCGGAGATGCGTCTAGAAATGTGGACCCGGCATATCCGCCCGATGTCTTGTAGTAGCGGACAAGCCACTCGGCCGAGCGGCTATCCGCCACCGTCTGAAGAGCAGCCTCCTGTGCCGCGTCCCATAGCCCATCCGGCACGCTCGTCCATCCGGCGGGCACCGCATCATTGTCGTGGGTCACAGTTGCGGATTCTATGCCGGCGGCTCGCAGCCGTCATGGCCTCCGGGCCAACACGCATCAGTCCATCGGCGGAGCCAGCCCGGCCCGATGCTTCGCGCACTTTCCTCCCGAATTGCGTGCGTCGGCTCTTCGCGGTCATTTACGCCGGTCGCCAGCCGGCAGCAGTCCGTTTTGTCCGGTCGTCGTCGTAGTGGTTGCTGTATATTTGGCTGTACTCACCCGACGCGGCGAACTGCGACCTACGATCTTGGCCGTGACCGCTACGGAGCTTGTGGCCAGCCTTGTGGGGCTCTCGAGCTTGGCCCGTAGTGACCGTTTTGTTGGTTTTCCTCCTCCGGCGCCGTATGGCGCGCCTTATCCGCGAAGCAGGGGAACGCTTGAGTCACATTAGGGTGCCTGGTGGTGCCGAGGTGAGCTTCGCGACGAAAGGCGGCGGCAGACGTAGCAAGCGCGCTGGTGTCGGCGGCGTACGCGACGAAGCCTATTCAGGACCATCCGCGGATGGTCGACACGGTCCTGTTCTCGATAGCGGCGGCAAAGGACCGGGGAACGGACACGGACTGAGGGCATGACCTCGTCCTGGCGGCCCCTCGTGTCCGGGTCGCCGTGTCAAGGATCGGCGTAGCCGAGTCGCGAGCGACCGCCATGGGCGTCCTTGACGCGGCGGGTTGGATATGAAGATCGTCAAAGACGAGGGCACGCTCGGTTCGCGAGCAAACAGCGTGATGTCCTCCCTCTCTGCCAACCTGGGTTGAGGCACTCGCCCCCTGACAATTAGTGACCCGAGGGCGGGGATGGAGACTTCCTCGTTATGACGATGACCATGACCGTGCTCGACCGTTCGGCCGGGATCGCAGAT